>CAVIWQ010000007.1:0-15320 GCA_963646605.1 Bacteroidaceae bacterium | reverse complement strand
AATTTAGCCTATCTTCAACAAGACATAAATAAATTATTGCAAATAAAAAATGATGTTCCGCAAAATGACGCGGTTTTATATGATTTGGCTTTGCTTTACCGCCAAAAGCAAGATTTTGACAAAGCTTTGGAATATGCCGTTTCGGCTGATAAAAATGCTGTTTGTGAAAGCTACAAGTTACTGATTGCCGAACTTTATCTGCAAAAAGGAAACATTGAACAAGCTGCTAAATTTTATCAATCGGCATTAGAAATCAATCCCAATAGTGTATGTGCTTTAATAAATTCAGCAAATTTCAGTTCCGATAGCAAAAAATCTGAACAATATTACAAACGCGCCATTGGTCTGGCGCCTAACGACTTTGACGCCAGATTGAATTATGCAGCTTTTCTGCAAAAACAAAACCGTCTGTCCGAAGCTCTTGAAGAGTATCGCCAAGCCGCTATTCTCAATCCCAAAGCACCGGAGGTCAGCAACAACTTAGGCATACTGCAGCGCAGTCTTAATGACTTTGAACAGGCTCTTGATTTGTTTTTTAATGCTTTGGGCTTGTCACCCGACAATGAAGAATACGCCTTAAACATTGCCGAAACATTAGTCATGTATCACCGATTGCAGCCGCAAAAAGCGGAAAAAATTGCCGAACAGTGGCTGAAAAGCTGTCCTGAAAACGAGTTTGCCCGCCATATCAACGCAGCTTTTAAAGGTGAAAACATCGGAAATAACTTTGCATACAGCCAAAAATTATTCGATTTGTTTGCCGAAGGATACGAGCAGACAATGTCTGATATAAAATATCATTTACCAAGTGAAATGGCTTCTTTTTTAGGACCGGTTACGGGAACAATAATTGATCTCGGCTGCGGAACCGGTTTGCTGGGAGAAAAAATAAAATCAGCTCAAAACCATCTGACTGGTGTTGATATTTCGGCAAAAATGCTTGAAAAAGCAGAACAAAAACACATTTATGACCAATTAGTGCAGGCAGACATTGCCGCTTATTGCCAAAATCTGCCCGCCGCCGATTTAATTACGGCAGCCGATGTAATCGGATATATCGGCGACATAACCGCTTTAACCAAAAACATTTTCCCCCATAAATTTGCTTTTTCGGTGGCAATTGACAATAATATAAAAAACGGCTTTATGTTAACGGAAGGCGGACGCTATATTTATCGCTCCGACTACATTGAACAAACATTAAACAACTGCGGTTATAAAAACATCCGCAGACAGCCGACAATATTGCGTACCGAAAACGGACAAGATATAAAAGGAATTATTTTTGAGGCAAAGGAGAATTAAAACTATGAGCCGTCAACAGGAAAACACCGGTTTTATATGCGCGCATTGCGGACGTGAAGTCTTACCCTTAACTGATGGAAGCTACCGCAACCACTGTCCGTTTTGCCTTTATTCTCTTCATGTGGACATTGTCCCCGGAGACAGAGCCTGCAGCTGCGGCGGATTAATGGAACCTATAAAAATCATCCATAATTCGAAAAAAGGCTATCAAATTGTACACCGTTGTCAAAAATGCGGTTTTGAACGCAACAACAAAATCAGCGAAGACATCCGTCAGCCCGACAGCATTGAAACCATAACCGCAATTATGCGCAAAGCTGCAAAATAATTTTCCAAACTTGACTCCTTGCAATCAATGCTTACATCAAACCGGTAAGGAGAAAAAATATGGATTTAAACAACAGTTTTGAACAACGCCGTTCTATATATGATATAGGCAATCGGCAAATTATGTCGCAAGATGAAATTTCGTCTTTGATTAAACATACTCTAAAATTTGCGCCCAGCGCTTTTAACTCGCAGTCTGCCAGAGTTGTTATTTTGTTTGACAAAGCCTATCAAAAATTTTGGGATATAACATTAACGGCGCTCAGCAAAGTTACACCGCCGGAAAAAATGGATAACACTATTGCAAAAATCAATTCCTTTAAAAATGGTTTGGGAACGGTTTTATTTTTTGAAGACAGCCAAACTGTTGCCGAACTGCAAAAAAACTATCCTTTATATTATGAAAATTTTCCCAAATGGTCATTGCAGTCAAACGGTATGCTCCAATATATGGTTTGGCTGGCATTATCAATGCACCAAATCGGAGCATCGCTGCAGCATTATAATCCTTTGGTTGACGAAGATATTCATTCCGAATATTCAATCCCCGAAAATTGGCAGCTTTTGGCGCAAATGCCGTTTGGAAGCATTATATCTCCGGCACAAGACAAAACTTTTTTGCCGATTGACGAGCGGATAAAAATTTTCAATTGAAAAAAAACAATTAAAGCGGTAAAAAAGAGCTTGATTTAATAACTTTTACAAAGGCTCTTTAATGGAAAAATATCTTGCGCTTCTTTCACATTTGTCAAACAATGCCATGTGGATTGTTTTTGGCATTGCCGTAATTGTTTTGTTGGCTTGGGATTTGTTCTTTCTAAATCGCAAAAACGAAGTACCGGTCTTCTCGCATACTTTACTGCTTTGCATTGTATATATTGCCGCGGGGTTATTGTTCGGCACATTTATTATGTATGAACGCGGCACAGAAAGCGGAATGCTGTTTTTTACAGGGTTCTTAGTTGAAAAAAGCCTGTCTTTGGACAATATTTTCATTATGTCAGTCGTTTTCGCCTCATTGGGAATTCCACGCATTTACCAGCACAGAGTTCTGTTTTGGGGAATTTTAGGCGCTATTGTCATGCGCGCTATTTTAATTTTGCTCGGTGAAACTTTGATTTCAAATTTCCATTGGGTATTGTATGTCTTTTCGGCATTTTTAATTTATACCGGTATAAAAATGGTCTTTCACAAAGAAGAAGACGAAGCCAAACTTGAAGAATCTTCTCTGTACAAAACATTAAGCCGCTTTTTCCATGTGACAACCATTCACAGCGGACATTTTTTTGTTAAAGAAAACGGAAAACATTACATAACTCCTTTGTTTTTTGCTTTGATGACAATCGAAATTATGGACGTTGTTTTCGCTTTGGACAGTATTCCTGCCATTTTTTTGATTACACAAGATATTTTCATTGTTTACACAAGCAACATTTTTGCAATTTTAGGCCTGCGCGCATTATATTTTCTGCTTGAAGCAGCCGTACACAAGTTTTATTACCTCAAACCGGCACTGTCCGTTATTATGATATTTATCGGCGTTAAAATCTTTTTACCTTATGTTCCTTACATCGGATGGGAAGTTTCGGCAATGCAATCTTTGTGCGTTACTTTCAGCGTAATTTTTATCGGCATAGCCGCCTCGCTTTTGCGCAAAATTCCGGAACAGGAAAAATTGAACTCATAACGAAAAATATTGCATTTATATTATATTAGTATACACTGTTAAAAAATTTCAACTGCGGGGATGGGGCGGGTATTTTTTCTCGGCAAAAGGGTACCCCCCCCCTAGATTTTCTAGGAGCTGCGCCTGATGAGACCTCTCGTTTCCGTTATTCTTCCGGTATATAATACCGCCTTTTTTTTAACAAAATGCCTCGACAGTATTGTTCGTCAAACATTCGAAAATATCGAAATAATTTGTATCAATGACGGTTCAACTGACGGCAGTTCTGCTATCTTAAAAGACTTTGCCGCTCGGGACAAACGCATTAAAATCATCGACCAAGAAAACCGAGGTCTTGCCGTTTCCCGCAATGTCGGAATTGAAACCGCGCAAGGGAAATATATAACTTTTGTTGATTCAGATGACTGGATTTTGCCTGAAATGCTGGAATTGATGGTCAATGCCGCTGAAAATAATCCTGTCGATTTTGTGGTTGCAGATGCTGAAGCTTTTGCCGATACTCCTGAAGACCGGCCCCGCACGGAAAAAATAAACAAATGGCTCTATACGGAACGCGGAGAAGGCATTCATTTTATCAATCGAAATATGCCGACAACCTGCTGGTCACAACTGCTTAAAACCGAAATTTTACAAAAACACAGCATCCGTTTTCCAAATGAAAAAATTTCTTTCGAAGACGAATATTGGCGGTATGCTCTTCAAATTCACTGCAAAGCTTATTATTATCTGCCGCAAAAGCTGTATCAATACCGTATCAGAGGTTCCTCTATTACCGGCAGTCAAAAAAAGACAGCGGCTCCGCTTGACATCATTCGTATACACCAGCTGATTGTCGAAGAACTGCAAAAGCACAACAAGCTTGAACAGTTTGTTCCTGAACTTGAAAATCATTTCCGCACACAGCTGACGCGCGCTCAGATTTACAGCGGCAGCAAATATTACGCGCAAGCTCGAGAAAGCATAAAACATTATCTGAAAATTTCCGGTATGTCCGATGCTTTTTATGCCTCTATCCGCGAGGATATGGAATATATTGTACCTTTTTCAATTATTATTCCGGTTTACAACACAGCCCCCTACATTGCCCATTGTCTTGACAGTGTTTTGGCACAAACCTGCGATTTATATGAAATTATATGCGTTGACGATGGTTCAACCGACTGCAGCTTAGAAATTTTACAGAAATACGCTGACGAACACAAAAATATAAAAATCATTTCTACCCCGCACGCCGGCGTTTCTGCTGCCCGAAATGCCGGTATTGACAATGCGTCTGGCAAATATGTCATGTTTCTCGATTCTGATGACTTTGTTGAACCTGATATGTTTGAAGTTTTATATACATACGCTCAAAACAATTTTCTCGACTGGCTGTTGTTTCAACTGCGGATGTACGACGATACCAATAACAGCATTAAATATACCGATTGGTGGCTGCTGCCTAAAAAACTTCCGGACTTTTTTATTTACAACGGACATGACAAACTCTCAGAATTGTTAAGCTTGCCTCATGAATGCACAAACAAGGTATTCCGCCGTAAAATCATTAATGACAATCACCTCAGGTTTGAAACCGACACCACCAACGGCGAAGATGAACTTTTTAACATGCAATATATTTTAGCATCGAAAAAATTCGGCACATTGAAAAAATGTTTTTATAACTACCGGCATCCTCGTAAAGGTTCTGCCGTTACCGAACTTAAAAACGACCGCAACTCTGATAAGCTGCTGGCAATGATGAACCATATAGCTGATATTGAGAACAGCCTTGACACACAAAATGCCAAACAAGCTGTTGCCAGACGCTATATAAGCTACATTCGCCATATTCTCACCTATCCGATTTTTGAAATCCGCAACCGCTATAATGAACTGAGAAAAATGCTTAAAAGAAACAAACGCATTCTGCTCCGTTATAAAAATCTTGATAAGGAAACGGTTGCAACGGCCAGATACATTATAAAACACGGCTATACAAGTTTTGTTTTTCACCGCGGGCTTCAAAATCTGCTTGCCTCTCCTGTTTCAAAGGCTGTCAAGACCGGCAGCTGTTTTATAAAATCTTACTTGCTGTTTCCGTGGTACATATACAAAACCTACAAAATGGTTAAACATTTATACCATAAAGCAAAATAAAGCACAAAGAAAGCAAAAGCCCCGCAAGAATACGGGGCTTTTACCACAAAAAAGATTATCCCAATAAATTTCCGCCGATTGCGACATCTGCAGCCGCCATATCGGTCAAAACAATATTGATGTTATGTGTTTCAACATCACGAAAAGATTGTTCGAAATAAATATTCAGCTTTTTTACCAAATTTTCTTTATGATTTCCGAAACCGATTGAATCCATATAAGCCAAAACACCCTTATTTGAACATTTACCGCCGAAAGACATTTTTTTAGGATGTCCGAGAGCCACAACCACATATCCGATGGGTTTACCCAACTCATCTGCTATCAGCTCAGCTGCTTGTTCAACAAATTTATCATCGTCAATCGTTAATTCAGCATTAGTATACACACGCAAAAAAGGCATTTTTTATTCTCCTTGTTCCAAATTTTTCACATATTCAAAATCGGCAATCCACGCTTTTACATCTTTAGGCATACCATGTCCGGTTTCCATCGTAATATAAGCATCATCAGCCGTATAATCATTAACAAAATGCGCCAAAGGATAATTTCCTTCGCCGAAATGCAAATGCTTGTCGTCTGTTTCATGGACATCACCATCGCAAAGATGATAAACCGTCGGCTTTAGAGCATAAAAACCGGCAAGCTGGCTGTCTATATTCAATCCCAAAGAATTGGCAGCGCATAAAGCATGTGAAAAATCAAAACAAAAACCACAGCCGCTCTGTTCCATAATATAGGCAATTTCTTCCGGTGTGTTTCCGTGCAGCGGAGCATTATCACTGGCAAATGCCGGTAAATTTTCAACAACAATACGCTTATCGGCAAACAATTTAAATTGTCTTGCCGTTTCTTCCAAATATTCGCGTCCATGACCGCAGCCGGCATGCACCACTATGGTTTTGGCTTCCAAAATGTCAGCGGCCTTCTGTGAAACGGCTAAAATTTCTCTATTTTGTTTTTCTTTGCTATTATCGCCGGCATCAAAGCCCATTATATTATGCGGCGCATGGATTCTGACTTCTAACCCTGCAAATTTTCGGCGAAAAGTCAGCAAATCTTCTTCTGATGTTTTAGGAACAACCATCAGTTCAATAAACATTTTTGAACTTTGACTGCGAACAAATTCAGCACTTTCGTCAACCACTTTCGGATTATTTTGCAAATTTGTACTGAACAACTTAAAACTATATTTACGCATGCTGCAAATACCACTCCACTGTTTTAACAATTCCACTGGCAAAATTTTCATCGGCTTTCCAGCCCAATTCATTAGTCAATTTTGAGGCATCAATGGCATAACGACGGTCATGACCAGGTCTGTCTTTAACAAAAACAACCAAATTTTTATATGATTTTCCGTCTTTTTGCGGACGCTTTTTATCTAAAATCGAACAAATGGCATCTACAATTTCCAAATTGTTTTTTTCATTATGACCGCCGATATTATAAGTTTCACCGTTTCTTCCCTGATGAAAAATCAAATCTATCGCTTTACAGTGATCCAAAACATACAGCCAATCCCGCACATTTTTTCCGTCGCCGTAAATCGGTATATTTTTTCCGCTCAACGCATTTGAAATAATTTTGGGAATCAGTTTTTCCGGATGTTGTTTCGGGCCATAGTTATTGGAACAGTTGGAAACCGTAACATTCATACCATAAGTTCTGTGATAAGCTCTAACAATCATATCGGAAGAAGCTTTTGACGAAGAATACGGAGAACTGGGATCATACGGAGTTTTTTCGGTAAAATATCCGCTCTCTCCCAAAGCTCCATACACTTCATCAGTAGAAATGTGATGAAACCGGCAGTCTTCATAGCCTTTTTTCACCTGATGAGGCGCCTCCATCCAATAATTGCGGGCTGCGTCAAGCAATGTAAAAGTTCCCAAGACATTGGTTTCAATAAAAGCCTGCGGACCGGTAATCGAATTATCGACATGGCTTTCGGCCGCAAAATGCACCACTCCGCGAATATCATATTCGGCAAATAGCTTTTCGATCAGCGAACGATTGCAAATATCACCCTGCACAAAAACATAGTTTTCAGCTTTTTCACATTCTTTCAAATTGTTCAAATTTCCGGCGTATGTAAGCTTATCCAAATTAACAATTTTATACTGAGGATATTTTGCTACCATATACGGCACAAAATTAGAACCTATAAATCCGGCTCCGCCTGTAACTAAAATTGATTTCATATAGCCTGCTCCTTTATATTATTGACACATTCCTGCAAAGCCTCTTCCCAGTGGCGTATCGAAATATTAAAATCGGTTTTGATTTTACTTTTATTCAGCACCGAATAGAAAGGCCGTTTGGCTTTAGTCGGATATTGACTGCTTTCAATCGGCAAAACTTTGCAGTTCAAACCGAATTTTTCCATAACGGCAACGGCAAAATCATACCACGAACACACACCCTCATTTGAAAAATGGTAAATACCTTTCATTCCTTTTTTCAACTGCGGTAAAATTTCGACTATTGCCTGAGCCAAATCTTTGGCGTATGTCGGTGTCCCGACCTGATCAAAAACCACGTTTAAACTGTTTTTTTCCTGTCCGAGACGGCGCATTGTTTTTACAAAGTTATTGCCGAATTCCGAATAGAGCCATGCCGTACGAATAACCAGCGCGGTATCAGCATTTTTCAACACGGCCTGTTCCCCCGCCGATTTTGTACGCCCGTAAACCGAACGCGGAGCGGTTGCATCTGTTTCAGCATAAGGACGGCAATTTTGCCCATCGAACACATAATCCGTTGATATATGTATCAAAGGCACGCCGCTCAAAGCCAAGTTTTCAGGACCAAAACAATTTATTTTTTCAGCCGTTTCAAAATCATCTTCGGCTTTATCAACCGCCGTATAAGCGGCGCAATTAATAACCGCGGTGAATTTTTCGGGACGTACAAAATCCAACACGGCTTTTTTATCGGTAATATCTAACTCCGTACGGTCGACATAGACGGCTTTTTCTTTTAACAACAAACGAAATTCATTACCCAACTGTCCGTTGGCACCGGTAACTAAAAACACTCAATTTCTCCCAACAGCGGATTATTTTTATCTTTTTCGGACAGAACCGCTTTGTTTAAATCTATTTTCCAATCGATTCCCAACGACGGGTCATCAAAACGCAAACCGCCTTCAGAAGCTTTATTGTAGACATTGTCGCATTTATAAGCAAAGACAGCCGTTTCTGACAACACGGAAAAACCATGTCCAAAACCGCGCGGAATCATCAATTGCCGACGATTCTCCGCACTCAACTCCACAGCGACATATTTGCCGAAAGTTTTTGAATTTTTGCGCAAATCAACAGCCACATCCAAAACTTTTCCTTCCAGCACACGCACTAATTTTGCCTGTGCGTATTCGCCTTTTTGAAAATGAATGCCGCGAATAGTGCCATAACAGGATTTTGATTGATTATCCTGAATAAAATCATAATCAATTCCCTGTTTTTTCAAATCTTCTTTATTATAGCTTTCAAAAAAATAACCGCGCTCATCTTCGAACACAACCGGCTCAATAATAAAAACGCCTTCAATATCCGTTTTAATAACCTTCATGATAATCCTCGTAAACCCTTTGCAAATATGCTTTATAATCCGTTCCGTCTTTCAAACTGTCAATAATTTTCAACAACTGTGCACTGTCTATAAATCCGCGGCGATAAGCTATTTCTTCAATACAGGCAATTTTCAAATCCTGACGTTTTTCAATAATTCCTATAAAATTCGAAGCCTCCAACAAAGACTGCGGCGTTCCTGCATCAAGCCACGCATTTCCACGGCGCATGGGAAGCACATTCAAACGCCCTTCTTCCAAATACAAACGATTTAAATCCGTTATTTCCAGTTCTCCGCGCGCGGAAGGTTTTAAGTTTTTAGCTTTTTTAACCACATCGGACTTATAAAAATACAGCCCCACAACAGCGTAATTTGATTTTGGCTGTTTGGGTTTTTCTTCAATAGAAACCGCATGAAAATTCTTGTCAAATTCCACAACGCCGAAACGTTCAGGATCAGAAACATGATAGCCGAAAACTGTTCCTCCCGGATTGTTGGCAATTTCATTTCTGAACAAATTGAGCTGTTCGCCCATATAAAAAATATTATCTCCCAAAATCAAACAAACATCGTCATTGCCTATAAAATCAGCGCCGATGGTAAAAGCCTGCGCAATTCCTTTGGGTTCTTCCTGAATTTTATATTCCAAATGCAATCCCAATCTTGAACCGTTTCCGAACAATTTTTCAATATTCGGAGTGTCTTGCGGTGTTGAAATAATCAAAATATCTTTAATGCCGAACAACATCAATGTTGACAGCGGATAATAAATCATTGGTTTGTCATAAACCGGCAAAAGCTGTTTGCTGATAATGGTTGTAAGCGGATAAAGCCTTGAGCCGCTGCCGCCGGCGAGAATAATACCTTTCATTCAGAAAAATCCTTATAATAAACTGTTTTATACTTTATGCTCTAATACTATAACGCCAAAAGCATAAATCAAGACATTAATACCGCTTTCAACAGGCAAAGCACATACAACTAAAAGTTATACTTTAATTTCATAGTCCAGCTCTTATTTTAAATGTATATAATTACGGAGGATAAGAATGGGAATTACTCGCACTTTGACAGCGGAACAATATGAAATTTTGCATCACAAAGGAACAGAACCGGCTTTTTCCGGTAAATATTATTTATTTAATGAACTCGGAATTTATGTGTGCGCCGCTTGCGGCAATCCCCTGTTTACTTCTGAGCAAAAATTTGACTGCGGCTGCGGTTGGCCGAGCTTTGACGCCGCTCTTCCGGGAAGCGTCAAACTTGCTCCCGATTACAGTTGCGGAACCAGACGCACGGAAGTAACATGCAGCAATTGCCATTC
Organism: Bacteroidaceae bacterium; assembly: GCA_963646605.1. Classification (GTDB taxonomy): domain Bacteria; phylum Pseudomonadota; class Alphaproteobacteria; order RF32; family CAG-239; genus JAFUYI01. Next base: position 4,962 of record CAVIWQ010000007.1, on the reverse strand, counting down.
TCATCTCGGACATGTGTTTGACGATGGTCCGACTTTAACCGGAACCCGATTTTGCATTAACTCTTTAGCGCTCGATTTTCATCCGCGTAAACGTCACTGAAGCAAAAAAGCTTTAATTTCCCGTTCAATAGCTTTGTGCAGCATCGGGCTGCTGTGTCCGATATCCGGAACTATAACCAATTTCGACTTTGGTAAGTGCTTATGCAAAGTATATGCTCCGCGCAACGGGCACACCATATCCAAACGGTTGTGAACAATTAAAGTCGGAATGTTTTTAACCGCCTCTATGTTTCTCATAATTTGTCCGTCTGCCAACATAAAATCTTCAGCGGCATAATGAATATAAATTCGGTTTGATGCAATATCATCTGCAGTCACTTCCTCAATTTCGAGTCGAGGTTCAAGGCTGCCCAATACACGTTCATATTTTCCATACAAACTGACGGCTTTAACCTGCTTTGTCAAATCTCCCGAGGTAATCATGGCATTATAGCTTTGAGCCGTTGTACGTCCTTTTTGATTTTCTTTTTTTAGTTTTTCCAACATATCGGGATAAAACATTCCACTGTCTTCGTCCAACCAGCGTTTTGCTTTTTCATCTGCTAAAAAAATCTGGCTTAACAACAATTTTTCCACCTTATCCGGATGGCGCAAAGCAAAAAGCAAGGCTAAAGTCGAGCCCCAAGAACCGCCGCGGACAATAACCTGCCCGCCTACTTTCAAATATTCAAGCAGCCTGTCGGCATCGTCCAACAGATCTTTTGTGGTATTATGCAAAGTTTCTCCCGCCGGCATAGAATGACCGCTGCCGCGCTGATCAAACAAAATAACACGGTATTTTTTACGATCAAAAGCATAAGCATGTCTGAGCTTTGCCGCTCCCCCTGGACCTCCGTGAAAAACCAACACCGGTTTGCCCTCGGGATTGCCTGCTTCCATAAAATAAACTTTGTGTCCGTCTTTTTCCGGCAGCCAACCGGAATTGTATACTTTAGGCTTGAATAAATTAAACATTTTTTACCTTTTTTTTATTTTTATAACCTAGATTAATTGTATTATACGTGAAAGAAAAAAATAAGGAAGATATTTCATGCGATTAATTATAAATTCTGATTATGATAAATGTTCTCGCTGGGCTGCCGACTATGTCGCTTATAAAATCAAAATTTCCCGCCCGACGAAAGAAAAACCGTTTGTTATGGCCATTCCGGCCGGAAGTTCGCCTGTCGGCATGTTCAAATGTTTGATTGAACTTTTTAAAAAAGGCAAAGTATCTTTCCAGCATGTTGTTTTTTTCAATTTAAACGAATATGTCGGATTATCAGCCGAAAATCCGCACAGTTTCAGTCACTTTTTATGGGATAACTTTTTTCAGCATATCGACATAAAAAAACAAAATATCCATCTTTTAAATGGTGAAACCAAAGATTTTGCCAAAGAATGTACCACCTATGAAAAACTAATACGCAGTTACGGCGGTATTGATTTGGTGATTGCCGGCGTCGGAGAAGACGGACATATTGCTTTTAATGAGCCCGGCTCTTCTTTGGCTTCGCGCACAAGATTAAAAGCCCTCAACCGCAACACATTAAGAGCAAACGCCCGCTTTTTTGACAATGATGTCAATTTGGTTCCCAAAACAGTTGTCACCATAGGCATTGCAACAATTATGGATGCCCGCGAAGTAATGGTAATAGCCAGCGGCGACAAAAAAGCCGAAGCTTTGCAATGCGCCGTAGAAGGAAGTGTAAACCATATGTGCCCTGTCAGCATTTTGCAAATGCACCAACACGCTATTATTGTATGCGATGAAGAAGCCACTTGTAAATTGAAAGCCGATACTGTTCGTTATTTTAACGATAATGAAGAAACAAAATTCGGAAAATAAATTTTTGCTGATTTTCAAACGGCAGTTGAAACTGCCGTTTTTTTTGCTGTTAATTTCGCGCAAACTGTCTTATGCGGCAAAGATAAATATCCACAGGAAACAATCTGAAAACTTTTTTGTTTTTACTTTGCCTCAAGCGCATAATAATCTGTTGATACTTAAAATTCTAAATTTCGATTAAAGGATATTGTCTAATGAGTAAAATTCATCCCTCAGCCGTTATCGAAGACGGCGCGCAAATTGCAGAAACCGCTGAAATCGGACCTTTTTGCGTTATCAGTTCAAAAGCCAAAATAGGCGAAGGCGTCAGATTGCTGGCTCATGTTACGATTATGGGCGACACGACCATAGGCGAAGGTACTGTTGTATTTCCCGGAGCCGTATTAGGCGGCGGCCCGCAAGACCACGGAAATGAATTTCAGGAGGGAGCCAGACTGGTTATCGGCAAACGCAACGTTATCCGCGAAAATGTAACTATGCAATGCGGAACACCTAAAGGACAAAATCCTATCCGCGGCGAAGAGCCGGAGAAATTAATTACCCGTGTCGGTGATGACGGTATGTTTATGGTTAACTGCCATGTTGCTCATGACTGTGTCGTCGGCAATAATGTCATTATGACCAACAATGCGGTTATCGGCGGTCATACCCGTGTGGGAGATGGAGCAATCCTCGGCGGAAACTGCGCTGTTCACCAATTCTGCCGCATTGGACGCAAAGCAATGGTCGGCGGCATGACCGGTATCGGTCGTGACGTTATTCCGTTCGGTATGGTTACCGGCGACCGCGGCAAACTGCGCGGACTTAACCTTGTCGGTATGCGCCGCAGCGGTATGGAAGCCAGTGAAATCAAAGCAATTACTCACGCTTATATGTATATTTTCAAATCAGATGAAGATAACTTTGAAACCCGTGTTGCTAAGGCTCGTGAAAAATATAAAGACAACCCGACAATTATGGAAATCGTCGAATTTATTGATGATGCCATGGTTGGACGCCGTAATGTTTTAACCGCGGAATAAGCTAAATATGGAAAACATCCAAAAAAAATTGGGAATAATAGCCGGCGGGGGATCTCTCCCCCGTCGTTTAATTCGTTATTGTCAGGAAACAAAACGCAATTTTTTTGTTGTTGCCATAGAAGGCAATGCTGAACCCGATTTGGTTGATGATACAATTCCGCATTTATGGATTCGTATCGGGCAAGCCGGAACAGGATTTAAACGCTTAGCAGAAGAAAAAATTGAAGAAGTTGTTATGATTGGCACAATCCACCGCCCTTCTTTCAAAGATTTGGTACCTGATATGCGAACAGCTGCCTTTTTTGCCAAAATAGGAGCCAAAGCACTTGGAGATGACGGCATTTTACGTGCCTTAATCAAAGAAATTGAAGCTGAAAAAATGCGTGTTGTCGGCATTCAGGAAGTTATGGGCGATTTGCTGGCAAAATCAGGCGTTTTAGGACACAAAAAACCATCAAAAACAGATTGGGAAGACATAAAACGAGGAATTGGCGTGGCTTTTGAACTCGGACGGCTGGACGTCGGTCAATCCGTTGTTGTACAAGAAGGTTTGGTTTTGGGAGTTGAAGGCATTGAAGGCACCGATGAACTCATAAAACGCTGCGGCGGTTACAAACGCAAAGGCAGCGGCGGAGTTTTGGTAAAACTGCGCAAACCTCAGCAAGATATGCGTATAGACTTGCCGACAGTCGGCATACGCACGCTTGAAAACGCCAAACAAAGCGGATTGAATGGATTGGCTGTGCATGCCGGAAACACTTTGATTGTAGATGAAGAAGATTTTATCCGACAGGCTGACAAATTAGGACTGTTTGTAATAGGCATAAACCCCGGAGATTACCTTGAGCAGTGAATTAAAAATTTATTTAATTGCCGGAGAACCCTCCGGCGACGCATTGGGCGCCCGTTTGATGAGAGCCATGAAAAAGAAAACCGATGGTAAAGTCAGTTTTTTCGGCGTTGGGGGCGAAACCATGGAAGCCGAAGGCTTGAAATCTCTTTTTGACATTTCGGATTTAGCGGTTATGGGATTGGCTGAAGTGATTCCGAGTATTCCCAAAGTTCTGAAACGTATCAAACAAACTGTTGAAGACATTGTCCGTGTTCATCCAGATATTGTCATTACCATAGATTCGTGGAGTTTTGGCAGTCGGGTTCAAAAAGCTATACGGCGTAAAAATTTAGGTATTCCGCAAATGCACTATGTTGCGCCGCAAGTTTGGGCTTGGAAAAAGAAACGCGCCCGCACTATGCACAAATATGTTGATTATTTGCTAACTTTATTACCGCAGGAACCCAAATATTTTACCCCTTACGGGCTGAAAACAACTTTTGTAGGTCATCCGGTTATTGAAAGCCCCGTTGCAAACGGTAACAAAGAGATTTTCCGCAAAGAACACAATATTCCCGACAATAAAAGAATTGTATGTATTCTCCCCGGTTCGCGCCATAATGAAGTTGCGCGTCTGCTGCCGACATTTATTGAAGCCGGAAAACTTTTGTCTTCCGGCTATAATGACTTGTTTTTTGTTATACCGACGGTCAAAACCGTTGCCAATCGAGTGAAAAAAATGACTGCCGGCTGCGGATTGCCTTTGTTGATTGTGGAAGGAGCCGAAGACAGACACAACGCCATGTGTGCAGCATCGGCGGCAATTGCCGCTTCAGGTACTGTTGCATTAGAACTAGCTATTGCCGATGTACCGCACATTATCGGTTATAAAGTTTCAAAAACAACAGCTTTTTTTGCCAAACGCCTATTGCACATTCAATTTGTTAATCTTTCAAACATTTTGCTGGGCAGAGAAATTGTTCCTGAATTGCTGCAAGATGCCTGCACCGCCGAAAACATAGCCGAACATATCAAACATTTTCTCAATCAGGACGAATTATACCGTCATCAAATGGAAGGGTTCAAAAAAGTACGCAAGGTTCTCGGCGTCGGTGAACAAACTCCAAGTGAAAAAGCTTGCGACATAATTTTGGAAATCATAAAAAAATAAAAAACTTTTAAAAAGCGGAAAATAACTTTCCGCTTTTTATTTTTCTATA
>CAVIWQ010000006.1:28647-31739 GCA_963646605.1 Bacteroidaceae bacterium | reverse complement strand
GATTTTTAACGAATTAAAGGCTATTGCAGCTTTATTGACAAAAGCCCGCGAGCCTGCTTTACTTTCTCAACATTGTCATATCCAGCTAAAAATTCGGTTTGAGAACAATCTTTACCGACTTCCAAATGAATATAAGCTCCTTGAGAATTGTTGCCGTTGAGAGTTGATGACCAAAAGTCGCCTGAAAAAACAGGAAGTTTTGCTTTTTGCAAAATAGGGTTAATCAACTTACAGTTGTCACCTATTTTTTTCAGCATTTCAATTTGCGGCAGCTTAAATCCTTTTACAGGAATAGCCATACGCGGCCAATGCATTGAAGCAACCTGCTGCTGAGCATCTGCAAAATTTGCTGTTTTCCATTCAATTCTGTCAACAGTGTCTCCATACACAATCATGTTCTCGGTATCGACAAAAACGACGACAGCCATCAATTCCTGCATCCAGTCAGCCACCATTTGCGGCGGAATGTAGGTTGAAGAAACAGAATCACAAGCATACCAGAACATTCCAGCCTTGATTTGCGAAATGTTTTTAGCATTGAGCTTAATAAAATCTACTTTGGATAAAAAAGCTTCTCTTTTTTTCGCCAAAGAATTTTCAAGCGCTTGTTTTTTTCGGCGTTCTTCTTCTTTTTGGATGATTTCTTTCAATTCCGGAAGAGAAATTTGCTTATTCTCTACCCAGTTTTGCAACATGCTTTCCGGTTTTACATTCCAAAGCTGAAAGTGCTTTTGCAGTTTTTCGCACTTTTCATCATTAGAAAGCCAGCGCAGCTGTTTCATCCAATGCTCCATGACTTTTTCTTTTGTCATTCCGAGCGATTTGATAAATTTTTCCAGTTTTTCAAAAGGAGTTTCAAATACCATAATGTGTAAAATTTAAGTTTGTAAAATATATTCATAAAAATTTTTGTCAAAAAAATACTATACTTTTTTTCTTATATTTTCAACAAAAAAACTCTGCCTTTTCAGAGGCAGAGTTTTGACGTTTTTTTACTTTCTTTTTTTCTTCACCAAGTTCCACACCATAAGAAGCGGAGCAACAAAAGCATGCCAGATGATGTTATACGCCAAAGAGGCGGCAATTCCGGCAAGCATGGCAAAAAGAAACGCAAAAGAATACGTCAGCGCCATTTGCATAATGCCGATATGGCAAAACAGCGCGACAACAATGTAGATGAGAGTCCAGAAACCGGTCAAAATTCCGATGGTTTGGCGAATTTTCTTGTGCCAAAGCAGCTCATCAAAATTATACCCATGGATGTAAAGAGCGCATCCCTGAGCAAAGAAAAGCAAAGCTGAGGCACCAAGAATAAGGCAAAAACCTATGCAGATGTAAAAGTTTGCCGCATTCCAAAACAGGGAATTGTTCAATAACGATTCCAGAACTTCAAAATAACAATTGTGTTCCATAAAACGATGTTATTAAAAATTAGACAAATAATTGATTATCAGCTCAATTATATATCACCGGCGCCCAAAATTGGCAAGCGGAATTTTAAATAAAAAGAGCCCAAAACATTAATGTTTCAGGCTCTTTAGACTCATTTTCCAAATTTATTTTTGGCGGCTGAATTTGCTTTTTGCCAAATTGTATAATTTTTTCACATCGAGCATATCATGTATTTTGTGCTTGTAGTGCAAAATCTTTTGCAGCTGAGCCAAACGCTTGGTTGTTTGCGCTGAAGCTTTAACAAAAGAGCAGTCAATAGTGTCAATACACGGCGGAAACTTAATGCTTTCGGTTTTGCGCAAATCAGAGTTGCGTAAAGCAACGGTTTTAAGATTTTTGCAAGGTGTAAAATCAAGAGTTTTGATATTGCTGAAATCAACGCCGCACATTTCGATTTTTTCAACATCTTCAGGAAATATGATGTTTTTGATTTTATGCGGGTTAACTCCTGACATAACCAACGATTTTACGCCTTTGAGCTTTGATAAATCCAAAGTTTCGATGTCGCCGAAATTAAATTTTACGGCCACTGACAACTCATTGACCTTATTAAATTCATTAAGTTGATTAATCAGCTGTGAAGTATAATTTCCCTGCAGCCACAAGGTTTTTGCCGATATGTTCTTTTTGTTGATGTGCTCAAGATTGTGAGCGGTAATCGGGCAGCTTTCAAACTCAACTACGCGGTCTTTCGGCAGATTGTAAAGATCATAAAATTTTCCGCTTTTATCGGGAACAAAGCCCATGTTGCGCTTGGCAATAACAAAACGCCTGTCGTCAATATGCGGAATTTTGTCAGAAGACATAAGCTCTTCATCGTTTTTCAAATTAAAGCGTCTTTTAAGATAATCGCGGATAACCGCTACTCTGTCCATGCCCGAAATGGCGTGGTTTGAGCGTCCGACCACTTCAACCAGTTTGCCTTCGTCAAAATACATAGTAACGCAAGGATAGTTCGGTTTTCCTTTTTCGTAACTGCGCAAAGAATAATATTCGGCAGTGGTGTTAATTTTTTCAACATAGCGGTCGCGGCGGATACAGTGTCCCATATTGTTGCTTTCAAAGTCAAGCGCTTCTGAAGACATCATTCTCACCAATTGCAGCTTTTTATCGGGATAAACTTCTATTTGCTTTGTTCCGTTGCGGCTGGCGGTATAGTCGCTGAGGTTTTCGCGGCTTTTGTCATAATATTTATCAATGCTGTGGTTCAAGTCATAAATGGTTGGAACCGAAGTGTACAAATTAACAAAATAGTTGCCTGATGTCACTTTTTCGCCGTCGGCTTCCATATAGTTGTGTACAAAGTCGCGGATATCAACGGCCAGCTCGTGCAAATGGCTTTCTTCAAGTTTGTCAAAATCAATGATAACATCGCCATTTTCAGTGGTTTCAAATTTCAGCGGGTTGTTTTTTACGATTTCATAAGTCAAATATTTGTTCAGCAAAGCACTGGTGCAGGCATATTTTTTTGCTCCGTCGCTCAAGGTCGAAAAACGGGTTACGGCCAATTCGCCGGAAGGCACGATTTGCGAGCGTTCAAGGCGGACGGTTTCGAGTTTTTCGCGCAAAAGCTGCTGTCTGTCAAAATCAGGTTCAGTCTTCAGTTCTTTGTTTATATCGCCGATTTCTTTTTGCAAAGC
>CAVIWQ010000006.1:0-28637 GCA_963646605.1 Bacteroidaceae bacterium | reverse complement strand
TTTGCGTTTTTTATCAGAATTTTTTATTTCCTGCTCATAGTTTTCAAATTCCTCAGCGGTTGCGTCGGCAAACAAACTGCGGATATAGGCTTTGTATTCTCTTTTGTTATAAATCATATTGCCCTCTCTTTAAAATATAGCGGAGTATAACATTGCCTAATGTTTTTGTCCATTATTTTGTTTATTTTTTGTTACATTTTCGGATTGGTGGCGTTTTTTGCTTGTTTGCGGTGCTTTTTTCCTGTACAATTAAAAATAACAAAATGTGGTTTTATGTGCCGAATAGACTTTGGGAGAATAATTATGCCGGATAATAAATATAAAAAGAATATAACTGTTCGCAACGATTCAGTTGCTGTGGTCAGCGGTACTCTGGCATATTATAATTCACAGGATGACGCTATTTATGTGCATAAAGGCGATATGAAAATGTCCGATTTTTTTGGAAAGGCATTCAAAGAAAGCGATACGGATGAAAGTATTGTTGTTATCCACGAAAGGCAACACCAAATCAATGCTCATAAAGGCTGCGGAAAAAAGATAATGTCGCTTTCGGAGCGGTATCAGGAAACCATGCATGATGAAATCACCGCTGCAATTGCCGAAAAGCTTGAAATTCGCAGACAATACAAAGCTGCTAAAAATGATCAGGAAAGAGCTGCCGTGTTGAAAAAATATGCCGGTGAAAGCAAACATGCCAGCTACATTAAAGCCATAAAAGACGGACAAGTTAATCCTAATAGCACATCTTCCAAGGATTTTTCCAAAGAAATGGGGTTGATTAAGGACAGTGCTACTGATTTTTGGGTAAGGCACGATGCTATTGAATATCAAGAAAAGCAAGAATTGCTTGTCAGAGGTTTTTTAGCCCGAAATGGTAATAACGTACGTTCAAATCCCGAAGCTTTACAAAGCAATTTGAAACAAATGTATAATATCGGCGGTATTGATTTTACGGCATACGGGAAAGATAATTTTAATCTTCCCGTAAAAGATCAGATGATTGATGCCTCTCAAAGTTTTCTTGAACAGGGAGCTGATCCCAAGAAATTGGATCGTTTTATGCGTCAGGGCGAAGGAAATTATAAAACGGCTGAAAGTTTGGATTATACGGGGTTGTCATATCAACAGGCAGAAAAAGTTGTGCAGACAGCTATGATGAGAGATAGGCTTGGCGAAGAGCTGGCCGGTGCAATGGCTTTGGGGCAATCAACAAAGTTTGATTTCAATTATTTATCAAGAGAAGGGCAGAGAGCAGCGGCTGTTTATCTTGATGTTAAATCGGACATATGGGAAAAAAACGGTACTCTTTCAGCAGAAGGAGATGAAGAAAAATACAATCGCTTGATGGAACAGGTAAAAAAAGTCGAACTTGACCCGCAGCAATGGTATGAAAATACTAAAGGCATATTAATTATTGCAAAAGATCCTTCTAAAGCAGATGAATTGGCTGCGCTGCAAAATAGAATTACTGAATTGCAAGGGAAAACTGTAAATTTTGATGAAGCAATTGATAATATGGATCAATTCAAATTGCCTTTGGACGGAACTTCAAAAGACGAAGTTTTAAGCGAAATGCAGCGAGAAGATGATGAAAATATTCGTATTAACGAAGAATATGCTAAAAAATATCCTGAAAAGGAGCGAATTTCCGAAGCTTACAATCTGGAAATTACGGATATGGAGTCAGACCTCTTAAAAGATGAACTCAATGAGCTTGAAGAGGCGGAAAAAGAAGAAGCTTTGAGAAAAGAAAAAGAAGCTGAAGAAAAAAGAAAGCGCGAAGAAGAACAAAAAAAGAAAGAAGAAGAGGAAAGAAAAAAACAAGAAGAACAGCAGCAACAGCCCAATCAAACACAACAGCAAGAACAGCTGGGACAAGCCGCCGAACAAAACAATCCGCAGTATACCGAAGGTGAAAATTCTTTTGAGGGGGTAGGCGAAGGCTCAAACGAAAGCGATACTTCTTCAGAGGAAAGCAGCGCTTCTTCCGCTGATGAGAATGACAATCAGCAAACTGCTGAAAACAGCGCGCCTGACAATGACTATGCCGACAAAGCAGGCACAACCGTAACCCAAAGGGTTGAACCATTAACAACCGCGCCAAAGCCAAAATCTACGCCGTATCGTATTTTAGACGGTTTAAAAGACTATTTCAGTTCCAATTCATCTCCGCAGTATAAAAATGCTGAAATGAAATCTACCGTCAATCAAGACGGCAGCCGCACGGATGTGCTGTATATTGACGGAAAAAAACACGGTATTGAAATAAATAAAGATAAAAATGGAAAGGAAACCGTCAAAGCTTATGACCATGGCAAGCCGATGAATTTGAATGGTCATGACATAGGAACTCGTTCTGACAAACAGGAAATTAACGGTAAAAAAATAAAAACCAATCAGGTTACTCTTGACGGCAAACCTTTCGGAGCGGTTACCGCAGAATCTTCGGACGGTACGATTAAAGCTGATTTTTATGATAAGAATGGTCAGCTTATGAGCGGCGCCGATGGAGCGAAAATAACCAAAACCACAGAATATGCTCCCGCCGCACCTGCGCAACAACAAGAACAAACACAAGCCGCTGAAAACACCTCAAACCCTCGGCAGTCAGAAACGAAAACCCAGCAGCAGGAACAGACTCAACCAACCGAAAATCATACGGCTTCTGCTGAGGCAGAACAATCTCAGCAAAGAGAAGCTCAGCCGCAAGAACAGACGCAAACACAAGCTGCCGGACAGCAAACCGAAGTTTCCAAACCCGAAAACTATGCTCATGAAGTGCAAGACAATATGAAAAAAGGGCATAACCGTATTGCTGAAATGCGTGCAAAATTGGCAGCCGGACATTCCGAAAAATTGACCGCAGAAAGTGAAGAAAGCCCAGCTGAAAAGCTTTTACGCGAAAAAAGGTTTGAAAGCGCTCACCAAAGCCGTGAAACCGTTACCCCCACCAGAATTAATGCGCAACAACTGGGAAGTATGTTGCAAAGCGCATACGAATATAAATAAAGGAGAAAACTATGCCTGACAATAAAAACACTCAAGCCAACAAGCCCAATATTCCTATGCGCGATATAAACTTTCAGGTTGATACAATACCAGACAGAGACAACAACTTTGGTGGTTATTTTAGTCCAAGTGAAAATACTGTAACCATTAATTATAAGCCGGATGATACAGCGTGGAACAATTGGTCGCAAAGTGACAATGTTTTAATTCATGAGCAAAAACATCGTGACAATGAGGCAAATGGTTTGTATGCTTATGCTCTCAGTCCCGAACAAGTTTATAAAATGAATATGCATGATGAAATATCGGCAAATATGGCGTCGCTTTTGTTGTTACGGCAGCGTTATATTGAAACCGGTGATATTTCTATTTTTGAAAAAGAAGAAGGTGGGCGTTTTTCTTTTTATGCAGATGCTATAAAAGAGGGAAAAATAAATCCCAATAGCCCCTATCAAGAAGATTTTGATAAAGATATGTCTTTGATTGTTAATGGCACGCGCAAAATGTGGCAAGAGCAATTTGGTAAAACGTATATTGATCAAAATATGTCGTACGCCCAATGTGATAGTGATAAAAGCGGTAAATATGCTGAATATTATGATGAAAACTATCAACGCGGGATGAAAGTTGCCTACAATATCGGTGGTGTGGATTTTACCAAATATATGGACAGTGATGTTGAAATTCCCGAAAAAGGCAGATTAGGCTTAGAACAATTGACCGTGGATACGGGTGAAAAAGTTTCCAATCAGGATTTAGCCAAAAGATACAATATCCCCGCTTATGATGGCTCTATGAGTTTGGAACAATATCAAAAATTGGTTCAGCATAAACTGGCTATGAATATGTTTATGGCTGAAAATAAAGATAATATGGGGATAATAGGTATCGGTCAAACAGAAATAAATTCTCCAGATTTTGAAGAAGATGAAAAAAAGATTTTGCAAACTGTTTTACAAAGCTATCAGCAAAAGTATCAGGCTGCTTTTAATGAAGTAAATCAAGACCTTGTTAATTTAGCAGTTGATTCTGCCGCCAGAGAATATGTTGAACAAGGCAAAGAATTTCCAAAAGCCAACGAGGCCGCTTATAATAAAGCTGTAAATGAGATTTATACGGTTAATACCAAATTTAGTATTGAAGACAAAAATGGAAAGTGGGTTAAACATAATGGCCCGATAAATTTACGCCAATCTTTAGGCAATGAAAAAATGCTTAATACTCAATTGCCGGAGTATACTAATAAATTTAAAGATATGAGCAGCTGGGAAATGCAGATGTATAATCAAATGCGCTCAATTGGAGTTAAAGAGGACGAAGCATTGAGCAAAGCCAATAAATTGGGAGACGAAAGCAAAGCCAAAGGCTGGTGGGAATGTCACGTTAATCTTCCGGCGCAGAAAGCTTGGGAAAAAATAAAATACAGCATTGTTTCCAGAGAAGACGAAGATGGATTTGTTGAAAGCAGTATATTTGAAGATGAAAAGCCTGCTGATGACAAAGAAGAAAAAGTTGAAAACAAACCTATTCATGAGATAAATAAAAAGGCTCCTCAATACAGAGAGTGGAAAAACGAAGACGGCAGCCGTGTGTCTGAGGTGCAGCACCGCCAATTGCCGGATATGACTAAAGATGTAATTCAAAAACCCACAAAGCGCTATGCCGCCGCCGCGCAAGAGGTTGCCGCTCCCGTTGAAGATAATGGCATAGATAAAGCCAAAATGACGAACATTATAAACTATATGAATAAAATCAACGGCGAAGGAAAAACAATTGATGCCGCTTCAGCTGTGGAAGCTTTGTGCGAAAAATATGGCGATCAGGCTATGAAATTGCTTATGACCGCGGTTAATGCTCCGTCTGATTACGCCAAAATTGCCGGAGACGCTGCCATAAAAACTTCTCGCGCCGCACTGCAGCATTTGTGTGCTTTGGATGGTGAGCAGAAGAAAGAAATGTCAACTTATGCGCAGCAAACCGCTCAGAGAGAAAACGGCACTTTGGAGGTGACACCGCAGAGAGTACAAGCTGCGCAAAGTCGAAGCCAACCCAAACCGCAACAGCAGGCGCAAACTTCAACTTCTACATCAACAAACGATGTTAACACATTGTCACAACAAATGAAAAATGGTCATAGCCGTGTGTCTGAAATGCGCGAAAAACTGCGTCAGGGGCATGTGGAAGTTAATGACAATACCCGTGTTTTCAATCAGTTTGCCGAAGTGGAAAGATTGCGTTTTGAACAATCAACCCGCAAAAAAACAGCTGCTCCTGCTGCCCGCCAGCCAATAACAGCCAATATGCTGAAAGACCGGCTGGCTGCATATAGACAATAAGGGGTATACATTTTCAAAATCAAGCGGTGGTGTAACGTGCGTCATCGCTTGATTTTGTTTAAGCAAGGAGCTTTATCTTTCTTTATTCCTGCGTCAGTATTTGTTTTTATCCTTTTTTCTTGTGCTTTTTTCTATAATTTTCCACCTAGCGTCATCGCTCGATTTTGCATTTAGTAAAATCGTCCAGCGATCTTCAAACTTTGTTCGCGCTCTTAGGATTGTTAAAACAATGTAGATCCCTTGACGTTTTTGATTATCATCAAAAACGAGGGATGACAGTAAGAAAGCGCATTTTATTCTATACGTCATCGCTCGATTTTGCATTCGGCAAAATCATCCAGCGATCTTCGAATTCTGTGCGTTCAGAGAGAAAACTAAGCCTTAGTCAGATAATCTTTCAACAGCTTTTTATGCCCGAATTTATCAAACCAAATTTCAAGTTTGTTGCCTTCGATATTCAAAACTTTTCCATAGCCGAATGTGCTGTGAAAAACACGGCTTCCAATCGGCATTGCCGCTGTGGCGTTTTTGGCATTTTTTTTGGCTTGATAATAATTTCCGCTGCTCCAAGCGTCGTCATCACGTACATAACTAAAACGATCACTGTCTTGAATTATATTATCTTTCTGCTTTAAGTTGTACCAATTAGAGCTTGATTTATATTGATTTTGCTGCTGGTAATTATCTTGATAACCACCGCCGAAGCAAGAGGTTTTATTGCAGATTTCTATATTGCGGGGCGGAAGCTCATTAATGAAACGCGATGGAATATTATGCTGCCATTGTCCGTAAATTCGGCGGTTCATCGCTGTTGAAATCCACAAATTTCGGCGGGCGCGGGTCATCGCCACATAGGCAAGCCGCCTTTCTTCTTCCAATGCGCCGGCGCCTTCGTCCAAAGAACGTTGATGAGGAAACAGGCCTTCTTCCCACCCTGGGAGGAAAACAGCGTCAAATTCCAATCCTTTAGCTGAGTGAAGCGTAATCAAAGTAACTTTGTTGCTGTCCAGCGAATTGTCGTTTTCCATAACCAGACTGACATGGTCTAAAAAGTCTTCCAATGTCGGGTATTGGTCATGATCCGACATAACGTTGACCAATTCTTTTAAGTTTTCAATTCGTCCCTCGGCATCGGCAGATTTGTCATTGCGCAGCATTTCCATATAACCGGACTCTTCAATAACCTGATCGGCAATTTCATCGGGAGACAGTGCTTGCGCATTTTGCCGCCATATATTAAAGTTGTTTATTAACTCTGATATATTATTTTTTGATTTTCCTGATAATTGTCCTTCGTTGAGCATTTTTTCAACTGCCATATACATAGAAATGCCGCTGTTGCGGGCTTCGGTTTCAAATTTTTCAATTGTTTTCGCTCCGATGCCGCGGGCGGGCTTGTTGATAATGCGTTCCAGCGCCAAATCATCATGAGGCTGCGCAATTACGCGTAAATAAGCCAAAATATCACGAATTTCGGCGCGTTCATAAAATTTAGGTCCGCCGATAACCTGATAAGGAATGGCTTCCGACATAAATTTTTCTTCAAACTCACGGGTTTGAGCAGCGGTGCGCACCAAAATGGCAATATGTGAATATTCAAGCCCTTTGCGGTGCAGGTTATCTATTTCATCTGCTATATATTCCGCTTCGTCTGAACCGGAATAGGTGCTCACAACTTTAACTTTGCAATTGTCAACTTGAACGGCCGGACTGTTTTCGGCAACACGCAGATTTTTGCCCAAGCGGTCATGATTGTGGCTGATGAGTGCGGAAGCTGCCTCAAGAATGTTGGCTGTTGAACGGTAGTTGCGTTCCAAGCGGATGATTTTTGCGTCTTCAAAGTCTTTTTCAAAACGCAGAATGTTTTCGATTTCGGCGCCGCGCCATGAATATATGGATTGGTCGTCATCTCCCACACAGCAAAGATTGCGGTGTTTTTGGCAGAGCAGGCGCAACAGCAGATATTGCGTGACGTTTGTATCTTGATACTCATCAACCATAATATATTTGAACCGTTCCTGATATTTGCTCAAAACATCAGGATTGGACATCAATATGTTCAAACTGTATAATAAAATGTCTCCAAAATCGACGCAGTTTAATTCCAAAAGGCGTGCTTGATAAAACTTATAAACATTGGTCAAAACATTGCCATGAAAATCCTGATTGATTTTATCAACGGTCAAGCCTTTGTCTTTCCACAGTTGAATTTTATCCAACAACCCTTGCGGCGGATATTTTTTATCATCTATGCCTTGTGCTTCGCATATTTGCTTTATAACACGCCGTTGATCGTCTTCGCCCAAAATTGTAAAATTTGAGTTCAATCCTGCCAACGTTGCATTTTGGCGCAAAATTTTAACGCAAATTCCGTGAAAAGTTCCCATCCACACGGCGTCTACCATATCTCCGATCATGTTGCGCGCACGCTGTGTCATTTCGCGGGCGGCGCGGTTGGTAAACGTGACAACCAGACAGTTCCACGGCGAAGCCTTGCGCTGAGCTAAAATATAAGCCAAGCGGGTAGTCAAAACTTTGGTTTTGCCTGTGCCGGCTCCCGAAAGCACCAACAACGGTCCTTCAGTGCAGGTAACCGCCTGTTTTTGTTCGGGATTAAGCTCATTAAGCCATGGTGTTTCCGGCATTAGTGCCGAAATGTTGTCATAAGTGCAGGCAGCGTTGTCGCCGTCTAAGTCAAATATATCAGTCATGATCCGGATACTTCTTGTTTTTTTATTTTACGGCGCCTATATTATAGTAATCTTTATTGAAATAAAAGCGCTTTTTAAACTAATGCTCAAAAGAGGGAAAAATGTCAGAAATCAGAGATAAAATAATCGGTTTGTCCGACTATATGAACAGCAGAATTATCGGACAGCGGAGATTGGTTCGCAAAATGATTATCACTTTGTTGGCCGAGGGGCATGCTTTGGTAGAAGGAGCTCCGGGGCTGGCGAAAACAAAAGCCATCAAAACTATGGCTGACTGCATTTCAGCGAGTTTTAACCGCATTCAGTTTACTCCTGATTTGCTGCCTGCCGATATTACGGGAAGTGAAATTTATGTAGCGCAAAAAGGTGAATTTGAATTTAGAAAAGGTCCTGTTTTTGCCAATTTGGTTTTGGCGGATGAAATTAACCGCGCACCGGCAAAAGTTCAGTCCGCTTTGCTTGAGGCTATGGCTGAACGGCAAGTAAGCGTAGGCGGACAACGTTTTGAACTTCCAAAACTTTTTATGGTTATGGCTACTCAAAACCCGATTGAGCACGAAGGCACTTATAATTTGCCTGAAGCTCAGCTCGATAGATTTTTGATGTATATTCGCATTGATCAGCCCGAAGCCGCTGACGAGCATAAAATTTTGGAATTGGTGCGCAACGAAGGAACATTTGTCAATCCTGAAAAACAGCCGGTTTTTGACAAGCTGAATATATCCGATGTCGAGGCCGCCACGCGTGAGGCTTTGGGAGTTTATTTGAGCAAAGAGCTTGAAGAATATATGGTTCAGCTTATTGTTGCAACCAGACATCCTGAAAAGTATGATGAGAGCTTGAGCGGAATGGTTATGTTCGGCGCAAGCCCGCGCGCAACAATTGCCCTTGACCGCTGTGCAAAAATAAACGCTTGGATTTCCGGCCGCGACTTTGTCACTCCCGAAGATATTCATGCCGTTATATATGATATTTTGCGCCATAGGGTTATTTTAAGCTTTGAGGCTCAGGCCGAAGGCTATACAAGCGACGATGTTATTACCAAATTATTGAATGTGGTGCCTTTGCCATAAGGAGCAATTATGGGAAAAATTGCAAAAATAGCTTCATCGCTATGGAAGAAAAAGGAAAAAAATAATTCTCAAAGCGGATTGGCTGCAACTCTTGAAGATTTAATGGAACAACGTCGTAATGTGCGTTGGCTGCATTTGAAAACCAAACTCCATGCTTCAAATCAGGCTGGTGATGTAAAATCAGCATTCAAGGGCAGGGGAATTGAGGTTGAAGAAATTCGCAGCTATGCTTTCGGCGATGATGTCAGAGATATTGATTGGCGGGTAACCGCTCGCAAAAACAGTCCCTATACCAAAATTTATTCTGAAGAACGCGACCGTGAAATTTATGTTTTGTTGGATTTATCCCCGTCAATGGTTTTCGGCACGCGTAAAGAATTAAAATCGGTTACGGCCAGCAAAATAACAGCACTTTTGGGGTGGATGGCGCAAGAAAATAATGACCGATTCGGTGTATTCATCTTTGACGGCAGACAAAATTGGCACTTTAAACCTCAGCAAAACCGAGCTCAGCTTTTGGCGGTATTTAACAAAATAGCAAAAATAAATCAGGATATAATCAAGCGTGAAATTAAGTCGGAAGGGCTTAAAAAAACACTGCAGATGTTGGTTAAAAACTTGAAAGACAGGGCAACGGTTTTTGTTGTCAGCGACTTTGCCGGCTTTGATGATGATGAAAAAAAATCTCTGGCTGCTTTGTCTAAAAAGACAAGCCTGTTTTGTCTGAATGTTTATGATGTGTTGGAAGCTCAGGCGCCTGCTCCGGGGCAATATATGGTTGCAAACGGCAGTGAAAAACTGGTTTTTGACAGCGGACAGAAAGCTTTTAGGCGGGAATATCAGCAATTTTTTGCCGAAAAACGAGAAAAAATACATGATTTTTGCCGGAAATTCAATTGCCGTTACATTGAAATAAGGACTGATATTCCTATAACACGGCAAATAAAAATTATATAAAATCCAAGATTGACAAAAATTTTTTTGGCGTTAAAATTGAGCCCAATTTAGATGAAAACAACCGTATAATTATTTTGTGAGAAAGTTAAAAATATGGTAAAAACAAACGAAAATAATTCATATCGCCGCGGTCAGGAACTTTTGGACCAAGGTCTTTATAAAGATGCTATCGCACAGTTTGATCAGGCAATAAGCGAACAGCCTGAATCATGGAAAGCGCTTAATTCAAAAGGTTTTGCTTTGCAAAAATTAAGCCGTTATACAGAAGCAGTTGAATGTTTTGACAAAGCATTGGAAAAAAATCCACAGTCTGTTGAAATCATTAATAATAAAGGTGTAACTCTGTCTATGCGCGGTCTTTATAAAGATGCCATTGCTCAGTTTGATCAGGCCGTAACCATTGATCCGACTTCATTGGAAGCTTTGAACGGCAAAGCTATTGCTTTGCAACATATGTATCTGTATAAAGAAGCTTTGGATGTTTTGGAACAAGCTATGAAAATCGATCCGAAACATGTTCAGACCTTGTTGAGTATTGCCGTAACTTTACAAAAGTTAAAACAGTTTGATCGAGCTATTTCGTTTTTCAAAAAAGTATTGTCTTTTGATAAATCAAACATCAAAGCTTGGAACGGCGTTGGCGTAACCTATCAATTGATGGGCGATAACAATTCAGCTCTAAAATGTTTTACCAAGATTTTGAATATCAACAATCGTGAAATTCAGGCATGGATAAGCATCGGTTTTGTTTATCAGAAAATGCTCAAATTTTCAGATGCTTTAAAATGCTATAAAAAAGCGCAGATGATTAATGAAGGCCGTTACCATCACAAACTTTATGATGGTTTGGCAAGTTGTTTGACAAAGTTGTCTGAATTTGATCAGGCTGTTGAAATCTATAAACAGATTTTCAATACAGAAGAAGGAAAGAAAAAATGGGATGCTCAGCGTTCAATTAAGTTTGTCGGCAAACTTAAACGCAAAAAGGCAACCGGAACTTTGCCGGATTTGGTTCCTCCTGAAGAATAATATAAAAAACTCTCCTTTGCGGAGAGTTTTTTTATGCTAAAATAAGCTTGCCAACCGATGGGGATTTTTGTATTTTATCAATATAAAATAATGGAGATATAAATGGCTGAGAATGATTTTTTGACATCTCCCTCTGTTATGCCGAGGGTCGGTAATGCTTCTGTATCAGGAATAGATTTTCGCGACTTTGACTATATACGGGATAATAGTAAATTTTTGCAAATGCCGGATTGGAACGAGGCAAGCAATGCTTTTTCTTCAACTCAGCCCGAACCCGCTAAGGTAAAAAGCTTTGAGCATGAGAGGCAGATGTTGACGGATGAACTTTGCCCTTTGCGTGTTGAACAAGAAAATTTAGAACAGAACGTAACGCAGCGGCGGCAACAGCAACAGCAGGAGTTTGAACAATTGGAAACAATAGCGGTTTTCAAAAGTTCTTTGCTTAAACTCTTGCCTGAAAAATATAGAGAAGACGGACGCGTTTTTCTGAATAATTTTATTATGCAGCGCAATGACGGCAATTTTTTCCCAGGGGAAGGACCTAAATACGGAGGATTGAAAAGTAAAGCTGAAAATCTTTTGTTTTTGCACTGGCTGAATAAATTTAAAAATGAATTTTCAAAACTTAGTCAGGATTTTAAGTCTTTTGCTCCCCGATTTGATATCGGAACCGCCAAAGACGAAGCCAAAGCAGAGATAATTTCTTATTATAATGTGGAAGAACTCGAACATCAAAGCGCATATTTGCTTGAAAAAATAAATAAAATCAAAATCAAGCAAGATGAACTGGCCGCTGCTGCCGGCAGCGAGAGAATGTCTCTTGCTCATAAATTGGAACGTCTGAAATCTTATTATGATAAACAGCTTTATAAAGAAATAAATTTTGAAGATGTTCCTTTTATGCCGGAAAAAGAACATTTTTTTGAAAAATTCGAAAATCTGAGTTTAACCTGGAGAGGTTTGTTGCGGGAAGCTCGCAATAAAAACATTCATTTTGGCGAAACAACGGGCTTGCTTGACAATGGTTTTCCTGTGGCGGCTGCTTACGATCCCCGTGAAAACAGAATTTTGTGTAATCCGTCTTTCTCGGCAGATGAACAGGTTTTTGAAACTGCAAGAATTTTGCTTGATAAGATACAGCATTTGCTGAGCGGAGATTATGATGCCAAGTCGCGCTATTTGTACGAGCTGTGCCGTCAAGCCGAAAAATCTGCTAAAATGGTGGCTTTAGCTGCTGATTTTTCAATGTTTCTACCGACTTTTAAAAGCAGAGTTGTTTCTCTTTATGCTGATATAATGTCAGTTTTTATTTCGGGAAATTCTCCTATGGAGAAATATGCAAAGGCTTTTGTTAAGGCGTTGTCGACAAATACTGTGCGTTCGGAGGCACGGTCTGCGGTATTGCGCCAAATTTTGGACAATCAAAAAATCGTTGTTTCGAATAAAGAAGATTTTGTGCTCAGAAGTTTATCCATCGGCGAGATAATAAGTCCGTTTGTCAGCCGCGGAGCACCATTGTTGAATGAAAATGCGGTAATGAAAAAACAATTGGAAAAAATCCCTTCTGATGACAAAATCAAAATACAGGAAGCGGCAAATGCCGATAAGGATTACAGCCTGCTTGATTTTGCGATATATTAATTTTGTTAAATTTTTGTAACATAAATATATTGTAATATAAAAATATTGCTTGTTTTCTTTTTTTCGGCTACAATATCAAAATAGTATGTGGGGTGAACTATGGATATTGTCGCCGGTAAAAATGGCAGTTTTTTTGTCGTTACGGATATGATTGATACCGATACTTCAAAAAAACTAGCGAATATTTCGTTTGACGAATTTGGTCGTTATAACGCATGGCCGACCATGAAAAAAATCTCACATATGTCTGAAGCAGAATATGTAGCAAAAAATGGCTTGAAAATTGAAGTTTTACAGAAATTCGACCGCTTTAGAGAAGCGGTTGATTATAAAGCCACGCAGGATTTGCTCTTTTTTATCGAAAATGAAGGCGGCCGCGAACAAATTGAAAACAGGCGCGGTACAAGTTTAATTAATCCCGAAAATTTTAAAAATGGTTTCTTGCATCCTGCGCCGCGCGAATTATCAGGAATGATTTCCGATTCTTTTGAAATTAAAGATCAGGATGTTCCCCGAATGTTAAAAAGTTTGGGAGTAGTTATTGTTCGATCTGTTATTTCGTATTTTGTAAAGTGGAATAGCGTAACTTATAAAGTGGATGTTATTCCATCGAGTAAAGATGCGCGCAAAGGGGCTTTTAACGGCGCTGAAATTACCATTGGTGAAAATTGCTATATTTTCCAATCTGATGATTGGCGCCATATCAAGAAGATAGAATATCGATTTAATCAAGAAAAAATTTCACGCAAAACTTCATGGTTTAGATTTGATAAACCTGAAGATGAAATTTTTGAAGATGTGCTTAAAAAAGTTTGCAAAGATCCGCTTAAATGCAAAATTTATAATGAATTATACAAAAAATATCTTTCTCTGAAGCAGGAAAGAGCCGATTACCGCGGGGTTTTTGTTCATGAATTTCATCATTTACGTAACAAAATTTTATTTGAAAACAGATGCTTAAAGCCAGATACAAAAGCTCTTTTGGCGCCTGATATGTATTATATTTTGGTTGAAGATGAACGTTCGGCGCATTTGGCGGCGGCGATAGATCACCTTAATCAATATTGGCATGATCATAATTGGGAAAAATTGCTGAAAGTTGAGCCTTGTTTTGAAATTTTGGCTTCCCGCAGCGAAAGCGAACGCAATCGGCTGCTGGTTAACCTTGATTTTGTGACTAATGTAAAATTGAAATATTGGACCGATAATGATTTAGATAGTCATTTCAGTAAAATTTTACATAGAATACCGATATTGCATAATTATTGTTCTGTTGCAAAAGGAATTGATAATGACAGAAAAGAATATCTGCGTATGCGTTCTATGTTGTACAGTTTTTGGATTTATGATCCGTTTAGCCAGCGTTATTATATGAAACGGCTTGATAAATATATTAAAATAGATATTCCGGTTACAACTGATGTTAGTGAAAAAATTATAGCCCGTTCTCAGTCGTTTATTGAGCGAAAACTGAAATCAAAAGAATTGTTGGTGATAAAATACGGTTTCAGTGATGACCAAATCAGAAAAGCTGCTAATATATACGACACAAGATGGCGTATCAAACGAGATGAAAATTAAGAATATTTTAGTTTTTTTTAAGCGCTATGTTTTTATTATAAGGAGATAAAATATGAGATTGATTGTAAGTTTGGCGGGAATTATCGCTCTTGCTTTGGCTGTCGCTTGGTTCGGCTATGGTTTGCCTCCTAAAGCGGTTTATTATAAAACATTGCACGCTTTTTCTTCGGCAACCGAAAGTGCAGAAACAGGGGCATCTAATGTAAGCAGCGCATCTTCGCGTTTTGGCGATGTTATCAAAAACAATTACAATTCTCAGGATATGACAGAGCCGTCTGTTCGCTAAATGTCTTTTATGGCAAAACAACAGCCTCGATTTTTTTTCGGGGCTGTTTAATTTTTGTTTAATATTGTTTTACGGAAAATGAAATGCCTGATTTCAGTTTTGAAAATTTATATAAAGGTATAGTTGCCGGCATCGATGAAGCAGGGCGCGGTCCTTGGGCCGGTCCTGTTGCCGCCGGAGCAGTGGTTATACGAGATCAAGCTCTATCAGAGCTTTTGTTAAAAAAACTTAATGATTCCAAAAAGCTTTCGGCTAAAAAACGCGAAATTTTATATAAAGAACTACAGTCTGAGCAATCTAAAGGAAAATTGTGCATAGGCATAGGTCTTGCAAGCTGTCGTGAAATTGATGAACTAAACATTTTGCAGGCTACATTTTTGGCTATGAAACGAGCTGTTGACAATTTGCCTATTAAACCGGATGTTGCATTGGTAGATGGAAATCAAATGCCGAAATGTTTGGATTGCAAGATTCAAACCGTGATTAAAGGTGATGCAAAATCAATGTCAATTGCGGCAGCGTCAATAGTTGCAAAAGTTTTTAGAGACCGACTCATGTGCGAACTTGCAGAAAAATATCCTTATTACGGATTTGAAAAAAACGCCGGTTACGGTACTGCGGCGCACATAGAAGGGCTGAAAACGCACGGAATAACTCCGGAACATAGAAAAAGTTATAAGCCAATTCAAAAGTTTATGGAAAATGATGCAAAATAGTCAAAAAATTTACAAAAAACAGCTTGACTTTTGTCTATAAATATGAGATAAGTAAAGACATCAGAGATTATTACACATATTATCATTAACTTAAAATCATACAACTATGATTCAGAAAAAGAAAAACCTCGCAAGTGAATGGCATCTCGTATCAAGCTGCCCAGTAGAAAAGATCAGCAAGTATCTCGCTAAGCACGGTGTTTCAAGCGAACTTCGTAAGGATCTCAAGGGACGTAAGGTGAAGGTAGGCAAAGTTGTCTGCGTTCTCAAAGGTGACAAGGTTACTGTTGTTACCAAGTCTCGTTCTTCGGAAAAGCGCAAGACTCTTGAGCGTGATCAAGCCCGTGCCGCTAAGCAACAGATGCGTTTCGCTTCGTAACCTTAGGCCTTGGCCTTCTTTTAAGCATCCTTACTCAGGATGCTTTTTTTTATTTAAAATCAACTTGCTTTTTAATTTTTTTTGGCTAATATTCAGTCCGCTAAATTTGATTATTAAAAAAATTATTTATGAATACAAAAAAACAAAAAAACGAAGAAGATGAAATCACTCTGATTAAAACCGGAAAAATTTGCGACTTTATTGAATATACAAAAAACTTTGCTTTGCATGATCGCGCCGTAAAATTATTGCTTACGCCTCGATTTAATCGTAAAGCCAAAGCCTTTTTTGCTTCAATAAGCCACCCATTGCCCAACGAACTTGTAAGTTTGCTGCTGGAAACTCAGTGTGATGATAATATTGAAGCTTATTTCAATCATTATCAATTGGGGCTTGCAAATGAGTATATACTGGCTCAAACCGCTAAACCTGAGCTGATAGCCAGTTATGAAAAAATCTGGGGATTTCGTTCTATCATGGCTCGTCACTATTTAGCCGACAACCATTTGGTATCATCAATCAATCAGGCGTCTGTTTTATAAAAACAGACGTTTTTTTTATATTTTAAACAAAAAATAGCCGAAAATTATGTTTATTTCAGTTTATTAATATTTTTGTAACTTCTTTATGCCACACTCCCTTTCATAGTGAAATATATAAAGATTTTTAGCAAAACGGATGAAAATGAGCACGCCTGTCAAAACAATATTAAATACCATCATTAACGATGATTGTGTAAAAGCCATGAATGAAATGGAAGAAAATTCGGTGGATGTAATTTTTGCCGATCCTCCGTATAATTTACAGCTGGGCGAAGCTTTAACACGTCCTGATAATTCATCGGTTAATGGTGTTTATGAAGAATGGGACAGTTTTTCAAGCCTGAAAGAGTATGATACCTATACCCGCAATTGGATGCAGGCGGCTCGCCGTGTATTGAAAGAAAACGGCACAATTTGGGTTATTGGCTCTTATCACAATATTTTCAGGGTCGGATACATTTTGCAAGATTTGGGCTTTTGGATTTTGAATGATATCATTTGGAATAAGACAAACCCTATGCCTAATTTTAAGGGAACTCGTTTTACTAATGCGCACGAAACTTTGATTTGGGCGGCGAAGTCTCCAAAATCAAAATATACATTCAATTATGAAGCAATGAAAGCTATGAATGAAGATATTCAGATGCGCAGCGACTGGCAAATCCCGCTTTGCACCGGAAAAGAGCGTCTGAAAGGTGAAGACGGCGGAAAACTGCACCCGACACAAAAACCAGAGGCTTTACTTTATCGGGTTTTGATGTCCTCTTCAAATGTTGGAGATGTGGTGCTCGATCCTTTTTTCGGAACCGGAACAACCGGTGCTGTAGCAAAAAAAATCGGACGCAATTTTATAGGCATTGAACGTGATAAAACTTATATTGAAGGGGCTCAAAAAAGAATTGATGAGACTGTTCGCGTTCGTAACGGTGCTTGTTTGGGATATACAACCAAAAAACGTCAGCCGCGTGTTCCTTTCGGAAGTATTGTAGAATGCGGTTTGCTCAAAGCCGGTGATAAGCTTTATGACGCAAAAGGCGATGTATCAGCTTTAATTCGCTCTGACGGAACATTGGTGTCAACTTTCGGAAACGGTTCTATTCACCAAATGGGGGCTGCGGCACAGAATGCAGCTGCCTGCAACGGATGGACTTATTGGCATTA
Organism: Bacteroidaceae bacterium; assembly: GCA_963646605.1. Lineage (GTDB taxonomy): Bacteria > Pseudomonadota > Alphaproteobacteria > RF32 > CAG-239 > JAFUYI01. The sequence continues at coordinate 11,213 of CAVIWQ010000006.1, read as the reverse complement.
TATGGATGAAAAACATCAGCTTGTTATGATTGATGAACTTAGAAAAATTGTTCGTGATGAGCTTTTTCCTGAATAATCTTGTTTTAATTTTCTAAAAAATACTTGCTCTCATTTGCAAAATCGTTCAAAATAATCAAAAAATGATTTTTATTGCAAAAGAATGACAAAAAAGAATGCAAAAATATAACAAACTGAGAAGGGCAGATGAGGTTGTTCGTACCTACGCCGCTATTGATCTCGGTACAAATTCATGTCGGCTTGTGATTGCCACGCCGACCCCGACATCTTTTAGGGTAGTCGAAACATTTTCGAGAATCACTCGTCTCGGCGAAGGAATAATCAATGGCAATCGGCTAAGCAAAGATGCGGTCAAACGCACAATAAGGGCTTTGAAAATCTGTTCGGAAGTTATTAACGAATATGCTCCGATTTATCGTTCCCGTTTTGTAGCGACTGCTGCTTGTCGGCGTGCGGATAACTGTAAAGAATTTTTAACCGAAGTAAAAAAACAAACCGGATTGAATATTGAAATCATTTCTTCGCAGGAAGAGTCGCGGTTGGCTGTCGTTGGGTGCGTTCCTTTGCTCAATCGAAATTTGAAGAGGGTTTTGGTTTTTGACATTGGAGGCGGTTCAACCGAAATATCTTTGGCGCGGGTGACCAACACCGGCAAAACCTTTATAGAAGGATATATTTCTCTGCCTTACGGCGTTGTTACTGTTTCTGAGGCTTTTCCGAATAAAGATATGACAAATTTGGCATATAATACCATTATTGAGCGTACGCATAAGCTATTGGAAGGTTTTGAAGAAAAACACCATATTTTTGAAGCAATACAAAATCAGGAAATTCAAATTATCGGCACATCCGGAACCGTAACGGTTTTAGGAGCTATTCAATTGAATTTGCCGAGATATAACCGTTCAGCTGTCGACGGCATTTCTATCAGCAAAGAAGATTTGGCGCGTTCAATCACCAAAATAAGGCGCATGGGAGCGGAAGGGAGAAAAAAACACCCTTGTATCGGACCGCTGAAAGCCGATTTGACTATTGCCGGCTGTGCTATTATTGAAGGAATTTGCTCTTTTTGGCCGGTTTCCGAGGTTACGGTTGCCGATAGAGGAATTAGGGAAGGAATTTTGCTTGATTTGATGCATAGCCATCAATCTAAGCCGAAACGGCGTAATTTTTATGGACGCAAAAATACAAAAAGGAATAATGAACATGACACAGCAAAACGTTGCGGCAATTGATTTAGGTACCAATTCTTGTCGATTGCTGATTGTTGACGGACAAGGAAAAACTCTTTACAAAAACGCAATTTCAACTCGTATGGGCGAAGGAATGTCGGAGCACAACCGCTTTACAGATGAAGCAATTAAGCGCGGAGTTGAATGTTTTTGTTCTTTCAAAATGCTGATGGATGAATATAAGGTTGAAAAATATAGAGCCATTGCCACAGCAGCTTGCCGCACTGCCGAAAATGGAGCGGATTTTGTTGATTTGATTTACAGACAGTCCAATATAAAACTTGAAGTTATTAATGGTTATGAAGAAGCGCGCTTGAACCTTTTAGGAGCAATGCAGAATGTTATGAATGAACCGTCGAAATATGTCGTTATTTATGATTTAGGCGGCGGTTCAACTGAAATAACTCTGGCAACAAAAGATAAAAATCCGCAGATTTTGCATACGGTTTCCATTCCATGGGGCGCACGGAATTCTTCCGAAAAATTTGGTTTGGTTGATTATGATTCGCAAAAAGCGGCATTGCTGGCAAATGAAATCAGTAAATATACCAAAGATTTTATCCGAAATTCAAAACTTGCCGACTATGCAAAAGATACCTGTTTTGTTGCAACATCAAGCACGCCTTTGCGTTTGGCGCATTTGGCAAAAGGTTGGTATCCGTATGACAGAAATCGAGCTGATGGTATGAAAATTGATACGAAAGAATTGGATAAAGCGGTTGAAATAGTCTATAAGATGTCTGCTGATGAAAGAGCTCATAATTCTTGCGTCGGACCATCGCGGGCAAGCATTTTTAATGCCGCAGGCGTTATATTTTCTCAAATTTATCATGATTTGGGAGCTAAAGAATTGATAGCTTCGCTAAAAAGCGCCGTAGACGGAATTGTTATGGAGTTGCAAAATGGCTCAAACTAAAACGGCAAACAGCATTATGGCTCGACGCGGCTTGGCTGTAAAGGTAAAAACAGCCAAATACCGCAAAAAATCATCAAATCAATGGCTGCTGCGTCAACTTAATGATCCTTATGTAGCTGAAGCGCAAAGAGTCGGCTATCGTTCGCGCGCAGCGTTTAAGCTAATTCAATTAGATGAAAAGTTTAAATTTTTAGGCAAAGGCAAAACTATTGTTGACCTAGGCTGCGCACCGGGGGGGTGGACGCAGATTGCCGTGCAGCGCAACAAAGGCAGCGGTCAGGTTGTCGGGCTGGATATCTTACCCACAGAGCCGATTGCCGGTGCAACGCTTATTCAACAGGATTTTACGGCAGAGGATGCTGCTGATAAACTGAAAGCTTTGCTTAACGGAAAAGCTGATATTGTGATGAGCGATATGGCTGCTAACACAACCGGACATCAGCAAACTGATCATTTGCGGACAATCGCTTTGGTGGAATTGGCATACGATTTTGCTAAAGATGTTTTGAATGAAGGCGGAATTTTTATCGCCAAAGTGTTCAAAGGAGGGGCAGAAGCCGAGTTTTTAGCGGAAATAAAGAAAAATTTCTCTAAGGTGGCTCACTTCAAGCCTGATGCCAGCCGTAAAACTTCTCCTGAAGAATATCTTGTGGCCATTGGTTTCAGAGGTGCATAATGCAGATATCGGCTCGCTATCAGGCTGTTTATGAGTTGTTGCAGGAGATTTTTACCGACAAGCAGCCTGCAGACAATATCATTAACTCCTATTTTCGAGAAAGGCGCTATATCGGTTCGAAAGATCGGCGCTTTATCAGTGAAGAAACTTGGGATATTATACGGCACCGCCGGCGTTTGGAATTTGAGGCGCAAAGCGCAGACATTCGCAAAATGTTGTTGGTTCGCTATAGAAAAGATAATTTATCGGAAATTTTTGCCGGCGGTCAATATGGTTTGGCTGAAGTTAGCGGCGAGGAAGAAAAGTGGCTTTCCGAATTGTCCGAAAAAGCTTATCCTGCCGACGTTGAAGCAGAATGTCCCTTGAATTTGTATGAAAAAATCAATGATTTTAATCTGGTTAAAAGCTTAAATCAGCCTGCGCCTGCCGATTTTAGAATTAATGCCGGCAGTCGAGAAACCGTAATTGCAAAAATGGCCGAAGAAGGATTTGAAGTTACTGCAACGCCTTTTTCTCCCATAGGTATCAGAGCAAAAAGCCGGATTAATCTTAACAATTGTATGGCTTATCAGGATGGACTTATTGAACCTCAAGACGAAGCATCGCAATTGGTATCGCTGCTGGCTGATGTGCATCAAGATGATAAAATTATCGATTATTGCTGCGGAGCAGGCGGAAAAAGTCTGACTTTGGCCTATTTGTTGCATAACCGCGGACGGATTTATGCTCATGATGTTGATGAAAAGCGCTTAGATGCATTGCTGCCGCGGATGAAAAGGCTGGAAATTAACAATATCAAAACGATAAAAACTCAAGAAGTCGAAAAAGATTATGATTGCTTTATTCTTGATGCTCCCTGTTCAGGAAGCGGTACCTGGCGCCGCAGTCCTGATGCAAAATTTCGTCTGACAGAAAAAAAACTCTCGGAGTTGACAACTGTTCAGGCTGATTTGCTTAATCTGGCTGCTGAAAAAATCAAACAAGGCGGAAAAATTGTGTATATTACCTGTTCGGTATTTGCGGAAGAAAATATGCGGCAAATAGAAAATTTTTGCCGGAAGCATAAAAATTTTAACTTGATTGATTTGTCAAAAGTATGGCAGTCAAAGATAGATGCGGTTTTTCCTTTTTCACAAAAAAGTATGCTGGAGTTTAATCCATTGTCTACCGGAACAGATGGTTTCTTTTTGGCTGTGCTGGAAAAAGCGTAAGATTGTGGAAAAGCAGAAATCGATTCTTGCAAATAAGTTATTTTTCGATATTATTAACTAAATATTAACTTTTGCGAGCAGAAAAATGTCCGGTCAGTTTTTGAATAATTTTTACACCTATCAAAAAGCCTTGCTTCATATTGGTTCAGAAGAACCTCAGGAGGAAGAAAAAGTTGTAGAATATAATGCCGAACAGAACATAAACGATATTATTCGTGCGGTTTTGCACGCCGAAGATAATTTGACCGAAGTCCGTTCTGTCAGCAGTTCATATAGCGAAATTTTAAAAATGATAATGTAATATAAAAAAAGCTTGATTATTTTTTTAAACTAGGTTAAATACTTCATCTGTCTTTATGATAATTGTGCGGCTGTGGCGAAATTGGTAAACGCGTAACGTTGAGGTCGTTATGAGCTAAGCTCTTGGAAGTTCAAGTCTTCTCAGCCGCACCAATTCTTTTCAATTTTATGAGGTTTTGCGGATTATATAAATAAAGTTCTTGCAGCGGGGAGGGAATTTATGAAAAAGAAAACCAAAAAGCATGCCCTGTCCGCCAAAAGCAAACTCCGCATTCGTTCTTCAAAAAACTCAGCAATACAGCAGCCTACTTATTTGGGATTAGGACCGAAGTTTGTCAATTCAATCATTATAGGATTGAATGAAGACGACGATATTCATGTCAAAAAAATCATTGCCGATCTTGATGAATATGATTTGGCGCGTTTGATTGAAGTTTTGGATATAGGTCACCGCCGCAAATTGGTCGGAATTATAGGTGATAAAATCGATCCGGCTGTTATTCCTGAATTAAATGAAGTAGTTCAAGAGCAGGTTCTTGAAAGCCTTGATGAAAAACAGATTGTTAAAATCGTTAATGAACTGGATTCGGATGACGCGGTTGAAGTGCTCGAAAATATGGATAATTCCGAGCAGCAGGAAATTATCAGGCATTTAAATCCCGAACTGAAATATCAGGTAAAATCATCATTAAATTATCCTGAAGATTCGGCTGGACGTATTATGTCGCGTGATTTTGTCAGCATGCCCGATAATTGGAGCGTGAAAGAAGCCAAACAGTTTCTGCTTAATAACGATGAACTTCCTGATGAATTTTATACAGTTTTTTTGGTTGATGAAAAAACTTTGCGCCCGACGGGTGAAATCACGCTTGATAAGTTGCTGCGAGCTAAAGCAGGTACTCCGCTCAGCGCGATTATGGATGGAGAAATCGTACCGGTCGATGTTCATACCGATCAGGAAGAAGTTGCCCACATGTTTCGTGAATATGGCTGGATGTCGGCTATGGTGGTTGACAGCAAAGGGCGTCTTATTGGTGTTATCAATATTGATGATGTGGTTGAAATTATTCATGAAGAAACCAGTGAAGATATGATGGGAATTGCCGGCGCCGAAAGCAATGATGTTTATCGTTCGGTGTTTGATATTTTTAAATCCCGTTCGGTTTGGCTGGTTACAAATCTTTTTGCCACAATTGTTGCGGCTTCGGTCGTCGGCGGTTTTCAGGATATTATAGCTCAATTATCCATTTTGGCTGTTTTAATGCCTATTGTGGCTTCAATGGGCGGAACAACCGGACAACAAACGCTGGCGGTTGTTGTGCGCTCATTAGCAACTAAGGAACTGACTTCTCGCAACGCGTTGCGTATGGTCGGTAAAGAATTTATGGTCGGTTTGTGCAACGGTTTGCTGTTTGCGGTTATGATAGGCGTTGCCGTTCATATTTGGTATCCGGAACAAACAACCATCAGTTATATTATAGCTTTGGCAATGCTGTGTAATTTGACTGTCGCGAGTTTGGCCGGTATTTTAATACCGTTAACCTTAAACAGATTGAAAGTCGATCCAGCTATTTCTTCAGGTGTATTTTTAATTGCCTGTACAGATTCAGGAGGATATTTCATCTTTTTAGGGTTAGCTAAACTGCTGTTGTTTTAATATTTGCAAAGGTTAAAAAATATGAAATGGATGATTGCGTCGGATATTCATGGTTCAAGTTTTTATACTCAGAAAATGCTGGAAGCTTATCGCAGCGAAAAAGCCGAAAGATTGCTTTTATTAGGTGATATTCTGTATCATGGACCGCGTAACGATTTGACACAAGAATATAATCCGCAGTTTGTATCTGAGCAGCTGAATAATATAAAAGACCAAATAGTGTGTGTGCGCGGCAATTGCGATGCTGAGGTCGACCAAATGATGCTGAAATTTCCGATTATGGCCGATTATGTGCTTTTGGCGGAAGGGAGTACCACTATTTTTGCTACCCATGGTCATTTGTATAATCAAGAGGTTTTGCCTTCGCTGTACAAAGGTGACATTTTATTAACCGGACATACACATATTCCGGCTTGTATTCGGCACGAAAATTATACCTACATGAACCCCGGATCGATTTCTTTGCCCAAAAACGAAAGTTGGCATGGGTATATGCTGCTTGAAAACGGAAATTTTGTGTGGAAGGATTTGGAAGGCAATGTAAAACAGACATTCAGTCTTGCCGATGAATTGTCAAAATAATTTCTGTATATATTGCATTTTACGCTTTTTATCCAATCAAATCCGCTTATAATGATACAGAGTTAAAAACAAGGAGTGGATTATGTTTATAGGTTTAGCTATTGCATTTGTTACAGCTGTTTTGGATCAGCTGTCAAAGTTTTTTGTATTGAATTATGTGCTTGAAACCTATCCTTATATAAAAATAACTCCTTTTTTCAATATAGTGAACGCATGGAATACCGGCGTTAGTTTTTCAATGTTCAGCAGCGGCGGTTTAAGCGGAAAAATTTTGTTATCGGCCGCGGCTTTGGTAATAGTGGCGCTTTTGCTATGGTGGCTTTCGAAAGAAAAGAAAAAAATTTTGCAAATAGCATTAGGGCTGATTATCGGCGGCGCTTTGGGAAATGTTATCGATCGTATTCGTTTGGGAGCAGTGTTTGACTTTTTGGATTTTTATATATCCGATTATCACTGGCCGGCTTTCAATCTCGCGGATAGCGCTATTTGCGTCGGGGCTGTAATTTTCTTGATTGACAGTTTGTTTTTAAGCAAAAAAGGAGAAGATAAAAAATGAAAAAAATTGTTTTTGCCGTTTGTGCTGTTCTTTTATTGAGTTCTTGCGGTTGGACAAAACAAAAATTGGGTTTAAGCAAAACCTCTCCCGCGGCAGGAAATGCAAAAGATGAATTAGTCGTTCCTCCTAACTATAATTTGCTTCCTGAAATTCCTGCCGATAATGGCGATTTTTAAGGAGTTGAAGACGTGAAAAAAATCGGATTGTTCTGTGCGGCGGCGTCATTTTTTTTAATTCAACCGGTTAAAGCTGAACTGTTTAATATGAGCAGCTATACTCTCAACAACGGTATGCAGCTTGTGGTTGTTCCCAACCATAAAGCGCCGATTGTTCAGCAAATGGTATGGTATAAGGTAGGCGCTGCTGATGAAAAAGCAGGCAAGGGTGGAGCCGCCCACTTGCTCGAACATCTGATGTTTCGCGGAACTTCAAAAATTAAAGGACAGGATTTTAATCGGATTTTGGAAGACAATGGTGCAAAAAGCAACGCTTTTACATCACAAGACTTTACTGTGTATCATCAGTTTGTAGATATCAGCCGTTTGGAATTGGCTATGTTTCTTGAAGCCGATAGAATGCAAAATTTACAAATTGATGCTGACAGTTTTGAAACTGAGCGTAAAATTGTTTATCAGGAACGCAAACAGGTTGTAGAAAACGACCCGATGTACCCTTTTAATGAAGAAATGCAAAGAGCTTTTTGGCAGCAACATCCTTATGCACGCCCGATTACCGGCACTGAAGATGAAATTCTTAATTTGACGATTGAAGATGTAAAAGACATTTACAAACGCTACTACAATCCGCAAAATGCGGTTTTGGTTATCGCTGGTGATATTGAACCCGACATGGCTTATAAGCTGGCAGAAAAATATTACGGCAGCATTGAAAATAAAGGAAAAAGCAATCAACGAAGCATTGTGCCTGATAAAGCAAAAACAAACACTGTAATAAATATGGAGCTTCCTCAAATAGATGTACCGAGACTGGTTCGCAAATATAAAGCACCATATTATGTAGACGGCGGCAAAGCCATTTATCCTTTGATGATATTGTCAAAATATTTGGGAGAAGGTGAAATTTCGTTTTTGTATAATCGTTTGGTTGTTGAAGAAAAAACAGCAGCATCTGTTTCAGTTTCATATAATTTTGCCGTTTCGGGAGGAAGTTTTACCATTTATGCCATACCAGCCAAAGGCGTTGCCGTTGCCGATTTGCAGAAAAGTGTTGATGAAGCTATTATTATGGCATTGAAAAATCTTAATAAAACTGAGTTATCAAAAGTAAAAAAACAAATGTTGGCTGGCTTGATATTTGTACGCGATAATCCAAGTCAGGCAGCACAAATAGCCGGTATGCTGGCAGCTCAGGGAATGAAAAAAGAAGAAATAGAAGCTTATGCCGAAAATATACAAAGTGTAACGTTAGAAGAGGTTAAAAAAGCCGCGGCAAATGTTTTCAACTCTTCCTCTGTTGAAGGAACAGCCTTGTCGAAAGGAGATAAAAAATGAGTCACAGACCTTATTATGCGCGCAAACCCCGCAGGTGGCCGTTTTGGATTTTGGTAATTGCCGCTGTCTGTGGCCTATGGAAATATTGCACAACTTTCAATCCTCAAAAACTGGTTGAAAACTCCGAATTAAAACAAAAAACTTTTTCGGCGAGGGTTGTTGAAATTATTGCACCAAAAAGCGGAATAAAAGCTTATTTAATGACGGAAAAAAGCAATCCGATTGTTAGTATGTCATTTATTTTTGCCGATAGCGGATCTGCCTATGATGAGCAGAATTTGACGGGATTGTCTGATATTACCTCAATGATGTTATTGGAAGGAGCCGGAAAACTTTCAAGACGGCAATTTAAAGAAACTTTAGAAAATTATGCCATTGATTTAAATTACAGTGCTGATAAAGACGATTTTGAAGGCAAAATGCTTTCAACAAAAGAAAATTTGCCCAAAGCGGCGGAATTGCTGCGTTTGAGTCTGACAGAGCCAACACTTGAACAAGAAAATTTAGACAGATTGCAACAACAGATTTTGCAAAATGCCAATCGTTTGTTAGAAAGACCGGAAGTAAGGCTTGATAATGCCGTCGGCAAAATTATTTTTGGAAAACATCCTTATGGCATTGGTGCAGAAGAGTTGAAAAAATTTGTTAAAAATATAAAAACAGACGATATTCGCTCTTTTATCAAAAACAGATTGGCTAAAGATCGAATTTATATAGGAATTGCCGGAGATATTTCGGAGACCGAAGCCGAAAATTTGATTGATAATGTTTTTGGAAATCTGTCTGAACAATCTCAAACAAAGGCTTTGCCCGCCGAAGATATTAAATATGCTGCTTTAGGGCAGACAATTATCGAAGATAACACGCCGCAAGTGTTGTTTGAAGCCGTTGCGCCTTCGGTTCCGCGCTTAAGCAAAGATTTTTATCCTTTATATATAGCCAATTATATTTTGGGCGGAGCAGGTTTGAATTCTCGTTTGAATCAGGCTGCCCGTGAAAAAGAAGGATTGACATACGGTGTTTATACAGGGATGGAACTCTTAAAACATGCTCCGCAATTGGTTGGCAGTTTTTCAACCACTCCGCAAAATTTTCCCCGTATGAAAGAAATTTTTATCAACGAATGGACAAATATGGGGAACAAAGGTATAACGGCAAAGGAATTGCAGTCAGCGAAAAATTATTTGCAAAGTTCTTATAATCTTCGTTTTGCCGATATCGGAACTTTATCGGCTATTTTAGCTTCTATGCAAAGAGAGAAGTTAGGAATAGACTTTTTACAAAAGCGTAATGGTTATATTGAAGAAATTACATTGGAACGGGTAAACCGCGTTGTTAAAAAATATTTTTCTCCCGACAATTTGGCGATAGTCAGTTTGGGGCAGATTGAACAGAAAGGAAATTAATTCGATGAATAAACCGATTACAAAAACTTATGTGTGGAAAAAGCTTGCAGCTCATTACCATTGGCACAAAAATGATGAAATGAAAGATTTGTTTGCCAATGATCCAAAGCGTGCAGATAAGTATACGTTGAATTTGGGCAATTTGTATTTTGATTATTCTAAAAACAGATTTAATGAAAAAACAATGCGCTATCTTTTGGATTTAGCAAAAGAAGTTAATTTAAAAGATAAAATTTCCGCTATGTTTTCGGGTGAAAAAATCAACAAAACCGAAAATCGTGCCGTTTTGCACATTGCTTTGCGCAACAGACAGAATACGCCGATTTATGTTGACGGCAAAGATGTTATGCCTGAAATCAACGCAGTTTTGGCTAAAATGAAAAAATTCAGCGATGCTGTTCGTTTTGGTGAGTTCAAAGGAGCTACCGGCAAAAAATTGACTAATATTGTCAATATCGGAATCGGCGGTTCTGATTTGGGACCTTTTATGGCAACCACTGCATTAAAAGAATATTGGGCAAAAGATATGAATTGTTATTTCATTTCCAATATTGATGGTTCAGCCTGTGAAGATGTTTTAAGTTCTATAAATCCTGAAACAACGTTGTTTGTGGTTGTTTCTAAAACTTTTACCACAATTGAAACTTTGACCAATGCCAAAACCTGCCGCAAGTGGCTGGTTGACGCTTTGGGCGAACATGCGGTGGCCAAACATTTTGTTGCGGTATCGACTAATGCTGCCGAAGTTTCTAAATTCGGAATAAATACCGATAATATGTTTGAATTTTGGAATTTTGTCGGCGGACGCTATTCTATGTGGTCGGCAGTTGGTTTGTCTATTGCTTTGATGATCGGTATGGAAAATTTCGAAAAAATGCTCGATGGCGCCAATGAAATGGATTTGCATTTCAAAAATACCGAATTTGAACACAATATTCCGGTAATTATGGCCTTGCTGGGAGTTTGGTATAACAACTTTTTCGGTTTCAGACAGCAGGGAGTTATTCCTTATGATCAGGATTTGCGCTTTTTCCCGAAATATTTGCAGCAATTGGATATGGAAAGCAACGGAAAATCCGTTAGTATGGATAACAAGTTTATAAAATATGCAACCGGTCCGGTTTTGTTCGGCGTAGCCGGTACAGATG
>CAVIWQ010000005.1:22292-34634 GCA_963646605.1 Bacteroidaceae bacterium | reverse complement strand
TTTCTTTGCCGGAGTTGATGGATATGGATGTTAATTCCGCTATTGACTTCTGCAAGGATATGAAAACCGTCAGCCAAAGGCTGGACATTCTGAAACAGCTTGGCCTTGGCTATTTGACGCTGGGCGAAGAAACTCCGAGTTTATCTGGCGGTGAAGCGCAGCGTTTGAAGCTGGCAAGTGAGATTGGAAAGGCACAGGAAGATTCCGTTTTTGTATTTGACGAGCCGTCCATCGGCCTGCACCCGCTGGATGTACGGGTTTTGCTTGGTGTTTTTCAGGCACTCATTGACAACGGTGCTACTGTCATTGTTATCGAGCATGATCTTGATGTAATCCGAAACGCCGACTATGTAATCGACATGGGACCGGGCGGCGGTGAAGCAGGCGGACAAATCGTGGCCAGCGGAACTCCGAAAGAAATACAGAATAATGAGAGTAGCATTACCGGAATGTATCTATAAAAACGGCCGAACGATATGAACTATAAAGTTTGCATTTAATACATAAATGAAAAATCAACAAAAAACCCGAAAGCTAGGATTTCCATGGCTTTCGGGCTTTTTCAAGTGGTTGCGGGGGCTGGATTGGTTCTCACTTTTGCTGACGCAAAGTTCGCTCCACTGCGCTCATCGGCTACCGCCAACCGGCGTGCTCTGAACCAACTTTTCTCGTTGGTTCAAATCTAACTCATAATCTTTAAAACGAATAAAACCCTCAAAAGAGGGTTTTATTCGTTTTATTGGTTGCGGGGGCTGGATTTGAACCAACGACCTTCAGGTTATGAGCCTGACGAGCTACCGGGCTGCTCCACCCCGCGATAAATAATGAGGGATTATTACCCTATTTATTTTTAATTGTCAAGCACAAAAAATAATTTATTAAAAAAGCAGAGAAATAACCACCGCAAAAATAAAAACAGCCCCTATAATCCAATGCCAAAGTTTCATTTTTCGCCCTCCTCTATAAAATATCAGTTTAAAAACAACTTTGTTATTTTATAGAAGATATATGCAACAAAAAGTCTATTACAAGCCCTTTGTTCGCAGGCTTAAAAAACAATAAAACGATTTAAGGCATATAACACTATTGTCGCATAGACTCCGGCAAAAATATCATCAAGCATAACGCCCCACGCGTTAAGAACCTTGCTGTCCGCCCATTTTGCCGGCTGCGGCTTGGTAATATCAAAAAGCCTAAACAAAACAAAACCTAACAAATATAAGATTATAGCTTTCACACCGGTATTTCCGGTCAACTGATTTGCCACCAATACAAAACTTAACAACTGACCGGCCATTTCATCAATAACCACAATTGATGGATCGTGTTTGGTATATTTCAAAACTTCTTTTGTAGCAATTGTACCTAAGAAAAAAACAGCGACTGTTCCAAGCAAAATTCCCCATACACCATAGAAATACGCAAGAGCAAACGCAAACGGCAATGTGGCAAACGAGCCTGCAGTTCCCGAAGCAAACGGACAATATCCCGTTCCGCCCATTGTAGCAATGACAAAAGCAAGTTTTTTATACATTTCATTCTCCTCTTATATCAATAAAAAATAAACTAAATGAAAAAAACTTGTGTTTCAATCAAAAAAACTATTGTCATCTATTTTTTTTGTGGTATTGATAGTGCTGTTATCGAAGTGTAGTTCAGCCTGGTAGAACGCTGCGTTCGGGACGCAGAGGTCGCTGGTTCGAGTCCAGTCACTTCGACCAACAAACATATCATCTCCTGAGAAAACTTTCTCAGGAGATTTTTTTATTGAAAATTAAATTTGTATTTTTACACCCACCAACATAACTTAATATGTTTATCCCTTTTATTTTGTTGAATTTTTTACTTTTTGCTTGCTGATGCTCGTGAAAGATAATAAAATTTGAAAGAGTTAATATAATAGAACAAAAAAATGACACCTGAAGAAAACGCAAGACAAAAAATTGATAATTTACTAATACAAGCCGGTTGGACTATCCAAGATCGCGACAGTTTTGACCGAACCGCTGGTCTAGGCGTAGCTGTTCGAGAATTTTTGATGGCCGACGGTACAGAAGCTGATTATTTGCTGTTTGTAGATGGCAAAGCCTGCGGAGTTATAGAAGCTAAAAAAGCTGGAAAAACATTGAGCGGTGTAGAAAATCAATCGCACGGCTATGCTTGTCATTTGCCCGATTATGTCAAAAACTGGCAACATCCCTTGCCTTTTGTTTATGAAAGCACAGATAATGAAACATTTTTCTGTGACGGACGAGATAAAAACTGTCGTTCCCGCCGGATTTTTGCGTTTCATTCGCCGCAATCATTGCTGGCAATGCTGAAAGATAATGACACCTTGCGCAATCGTTTGAAACAAATGCCGGTTTTACAAAAAGGCAGCCTGCGTAATTGTCAATTTGAGGCTATTCAAGGTTTAGAGGCTTCTTTAGCACAAAATCGGCAAAAATCTTTAATTCAGATGGCAACCGGAGCCGGAAAAACATTTACCGCCTGCAATTTTTCATATCGTTTATTAAAATATGCCCAAGCCAAACGCATTTTATTTTTGGTTGACCGCAATAATTTGGGCAAACAAACTAAAAAAGAATTTGAAGCATTTCGGTTGCCGGATGAAAATTGTTTATTTCCAAAAGTTTATATTGCCCAACATTTACAGAATAATCAAATAGATAAAGATGCAAAAGTTGTTATAACCACCATTCAGCGTTTATATTCTATGTTGCGCGGCGAAGCAGATTATGATGAAAAAGACGAGGAGGTTTCGGCTTATGAAATCGGTTCGCTGGGCGCGCCTAAAGAAATTGTTTATAACCCACAGCTTCCGCCGGATTTTTTTGATTTTATAATTACCGATGAGTGTCACCGCAGCATTTACGGCGATTGGCGGCAGGTTTTGGAGTATTTTGACGCCTTTATAATCGGGCTGACAGCCACGCCGTCCAAACAGACATTTGGTTATTTTAATAAAAACGTGGTTGCGGAATATCCTTATGAACGCTCAGTGGCAGACGGCGTGAACGTGGACTATCAGATTTTGCGCATTAAAACGGAAATAGGCGAGAACGGCGGCAAGATAGATAAAAAATTTCCGGTGCCGGTAAGAGATAAAAAGAGCCGGAAACTAAGCTATGAACAGCTTGACGAAGATTTGGAATACAGCAAAAATGACCTAGACCGCTCGGTTATGGCTCCCAACCAAATCCGTACGATTATGGAATGTTACCGCGACACCTTGTATACAGAATTGTTTCCGGAACGTGAAGCCAATTTTGCTTGGACGCCTAAAACGCTTATTTTTGCCAAAGATGATAATCACGCTGAAGAAATTGTGCGCATAACCCGCGAAGTTTTTGGGCAAGGCAACGAATTTTGCAAGAAAATCACCTATAATGTAAGCGGAGAAAAGCCGGAAGAACTTATAAAGCAATTTCGTATTTCGCCGATGCCGCGTATAGCCGTCACGGTTGATATGATTGCCACAGGAACAGATATAAAGCCTTTGGAAGTCGTTATGTTTTTGCGCGATGTCCGCTCGTCTTTATACTACGAACAGATGAAAGGGCGCGGCGTACGTTCTATCAACGATACGGATTTAAAGCAGGTAACGCCGAATGCTGAAAGCAAGGGCTTCTTTTATTTGATAGACGCGGTCGGCGTAACCGAAAGTAAAAAGACCGCTTCACAGCCTTTGGAGAGAAAACGCTCGGTATCGCTCAAGAAAATGCTGGAACAAATCAGTCAGGGCAAAACCGATGACGATACATTGAGTTCTGTTGCCAGCCGTATGGTTAATATTGAAAGACGCTTAAATGCCGATGACTTAACACAAATTAAAAATCTCAGTAACGGCAAAACCTTGCACGAGATTGCTAATGATATTTTAGACGCCATAGATTTTGACAAGCAAGCCGGCAAAACAGTAGAGGAAATAGAAAAAACTAAAGAGCAATCCGTGGCGTTAATCAATAAACCGGCGTTTCGCAATGCACTACTGAATTTTAGTGCCCAAAGCGGGATTTATATTGATGAGTTAAGTGCGGATAAAGTTATCAGCGTGGATTTAAACAAAGAAAAGGCAACTAAATTAGTCTCGTCTTTCAAAGAATTTATAGAGCAAAATAAAAATGAAATAGACGCACTGTCAATTATTTATGGCGAGCAATATAAAAATCGCCGCTTGACTTATAGCGCAATTCAAGATTTAGCCGAAAAAATGCGTTTAGCTCAGCCGCCGTTGGCTCCGGTGGAAATTTGGCGGGCGTTTGAAGTTTTGCAAAAAGACAAAGTTCAGCATATCACCAATCCGGCGCGCATTTTAACAAACTTGGTGCAGCTGGTGCGTTTTGCCATTGGTGTAGATGAAAATTTAGAAAGTTTTGATAAGGTTGCAAACCAAAGATTTAACCTCTGGAAAGGACGGCAGCTTAAAAAGGGCGTAACCTTTACTAAAGAACAAAATGAATGGCTGGAAAGAATTAAAGACTACATCATCTCCAATGCCTATATGAGCAAATCTGATATTCAAGAAAATTTGGATGATAAAGGTGGAATTCTCCGCGCCAAAGCTGTGTTTGGCAATGAACTAGACTCAATCCTTGACGACCTTAATTTAACCTTAGTAGCTTAGGAGGAGGTAAATAAATGGTAGAAATTATTGCAAGAAACATTGAAGAGCTGTTGATTTGTTACATAAAAGATAATGATTTTGATATAAACAATATATTGAATAGTTATTCAAATTTATTTTGTTGTCAAATAAAATATAATAAGTATAGTCAGTCTGTCACAGGAGCTGCTGCAAAAGTAATTTGTGAATACCAAAAATTCGTATATAAAATAGCATCATACGCTAAAGAAAAAGATGGAAAATCTCCAAGATTAACTAATGCAGAGAAAAAAGAATTAGAAGTTGTTTTTGAAGTTAAAAAAGGAAGTAGTGAATTATTTGCCGACTTTACAAAACAATTTGGAGAAATCTTGCAAAAAATACCAAAAAAATATGTAACAAGTGTTTGTATCGTTCTTATACTATCAATTTTTGTAACATGTTGTTTAGGGCTATATTTTAAGCATATTGAAAATATATATGATAAAAAGATAATAGAAGAAGCTATAGATAAATTGTCTAAAACAGACGACAAGTTAACAGACATTTTAGAAACGACTCAAAAGGTATTATTAGAATCTATTGCAGACATTGATAATAGTGTTGAATACCAAGGAATAGAATATACTCAAGATGATTTGAAAGAAATAATAAAAGAAAAATATCATAATAAACCTGTAAATAAGCAAATAAAAACAATTGAAGGAATATTTGTAGTAACCCAAATTAATATAAAAAAGCATTATATTATAATAGAAAATAATAATGATATACAAAGAATTTTATATGCAGATGACTTAGTGTCAAGCATGCAACAATTTAAAAAACATTTTAAGCAAGCAATTGATGATGAAGGAAAACAGTTTTATATCAAAGCTGTTTATGTTGTTCAAAATAACAAGAAAAAAGATTTGATTCTTTCAGATATAAAGGCTGTAGAAAGTGAATAAACTACCTAAAAATTGGTGTGAGTGTAAGTTTAGCGATGTATGCTATCTTCAAAATGGATATGCGTTTGATAGTAAATTATATAAAGAAAAAGGTACATACTTAATACGTATTTCAGATATTCAGAATAATGAGGTTCATTGCACCAATTGTGTAAAAGTGACAGAAGAAGTTGATGAATGCTTTGCTGTTAGTTATGGCGATTTTCTTTTGGCAATGTCTGGAGCAACAACAGGAAAAACAGGCGTTTATAAAGATAGTGATAAAGCTCTACTAAATCAACGCGTTGGAAATTTAAAGATTTATGATGAAAATATTATTATTCCTAAGTTTCGCAATTACTTTATATCAAGCAAACGACAAGAAATTGAAAAATTGGCATACGGGGGAGCTCAACCTAACATTTCAAAGTCAATGATAGAAAATTTAAAAATGTTACTTCCACCGTTAGATGAACAAAAAAGAATTGTAGATAAAATTGAAGAATTATTTTCAGATATTGATGAAGGCATAAAAATATTAAATGAAGCATTATTACAGGCGGAAAGGTTAAAGCAATCTATTTTGAAACAAGCGTTTGCCGGAAAACTTGTTCCGCAAAATCCCGATGATGAACCGGCGGCGGTTTTGTTAGAACGTATTAAAGCCGCAAAAGAAAATAGCACTAAAGGAAAAAATAAATGACTGAAAATAATCTCGTTACCAAAGTTTGGAATTATGCCACTATTCTTAAAGATTCCGGCGTAGTTTATATGGATTATGTGGCGCAGCTGACTTATTTGCTGTTCTTAAAAATGGATGATGAGCGGACTTCTTTGCTGGGCGAAGAATCTTTGGTGCCGGCTGAATATCGTTGGGATAAACTTAAAGATCTATCCGGCTCACAGTTGGAACAGCAATATAACAAAACGTTATCTGAACTTTCTAAAATGAACGGGGTAATCGGTACAATTTATGCCAAAGCGACCAATAAAATCAATGAACCGGCAAAACTTAAACGTTTGGTGTCGCTGATTGACGGTGAAACTTGGATGGGACTGAATATTGATGTTAAAGGTGCGGTTTATGAAGGTCTTTTAGAGAAAAACGCCACCGAAACCAAGGCCGGAGCCGGACAATATTTTACCCCGCGTCCGCTGATTCGGGCTATGGTGGAAGTTATGCACCCAACACCGGATATGACAATTACCGATCCGGCTTGCGGAACCGGTGGATTTTTGCTGGCGGCATATGATTATATGCGCAAGCAAACCAATGATAAAATGAAACTTAAAGCCTTGCGCGAAGAAAAACTATCAGGTAACGACATTACGCCGCTTGTCGTCAGCCTGTGTACAATGAATTTATATCTACATGGAATCGGCGGAAACAAGGTTTTGATTAAAGAATGCGATTCCCTGCTGAATGCCGGAGACAAGCGTTTTGATATGGTACTGGCAAATCCTCCGTTTGGTAAGAAAAGCGGACTGAAGATTATGGGCGAAGACGGCGAAGTTACTACCGAAAAAGAAGAGTATAGCCGCGATGATTTTATTGCTACAACCTCTAACAAGCAAATCAATTTTTTACAGCATATTATGACAATTCTCAACACTCACGGCCGTGCCGCAGTGGTTGTGCCGGATAATGTGCTGTTTGAGGGCGGTGCCGGAGAAAAAGTCCGCAAAAGATTGCTGAACGAGTTTAATCTGCATACAATTTTACGGCTGCCAACCGGAATTTTTTACGCTCAAGGTGTAAAAGCCAACGTGATTTTCTTTGATAAATTTCCGCCTTCAGAAAAGGGACATCGCACGAATGATGTTTGGATTTATGATTTACGCACAAATATGAACTTTAGTTTAGTTACAAATTCTCTCGGCGATAAAGATTTGGCAGACTTTGTTAAATGTTATAATGCCGACGATATTTCTAAACGGCAGGAAAGCGAACGTTTCAAAAAGTTTGAATATGATGAAATAATCAAAAGAGATAAAACAAATTTAGACATCAGCTGGATAAAAGACGAAAGTCTGGAAAGTTTGGAAAATTTACCGGAACCGCAAATTTTAGCTGCTGAAATTGTAGAAAACCTGCAAACTGCCCTAACTTCTTTTAAGGCGGTTATGGATAGTTTGAACGATACCGCAAAATAGATATAGTCCAGCAAAAAAATGATAATTTAAAATGACAAAAAATGTAAGCTCCTAAAAAAGGAGCTTACTAAGTTGAGATTATTTTTTTATTTCCTGCAATAATTTGCGGCGGCGAAGTCCTAAACTTCCCTCATAAGCCATTAAGACAATTCCCGATACCAACAACGGCAGTAAATAATAAATAATTCTATAAGCAATTAAGGCGCCAAATACCGTTAAATGATCATGCCCTCCTGGGATTATGTACATAAACAATCCTTCAAACACACCCAAGCCTCCGGGGACTTGACTAAACACGCCTAAAACCTGAGCAATAATAAACACGCCCATAAAAGTGGTAAAATCAATGTCAACAAACGGTATTAAAACAAAATACAATACCATTGAAGCCATCAAAATATCGACCGCTCCCAAAAACATTTGAGCCAAAGCCATAGGAAATGTCGGCATATCTAATTCAACATCTTTTATAACAATCGGCTTTTTGTAAAAAAGGCTCAATCCGAAATATCCGAACAAACCGATAACAGATGCTAAAGTTACGACTTCGGTTGTCAATTTAGAAACCGAACCGGCGCCAAAAGCGTGAGAAGGAGTTAATATATACCCGACTATCACCAAAAAGAAGCAGGCTATTAAATAAGTAAACCCTGAAAATGTTACCATACGGACAATTTCAGTACCTCTGAAACGCCATCTTGTATAAAGTCTGTAACGGATTGTCCCGCCCGAAACAATTGCATGTCCGGCATTATTGCTGACTGAAAAACCTATAAAACCGGCAAAAATCCATTTCCAAGCGGCAACTTTGCGCTTTATATACCGCAAAGCCAGATAATCATATGAAGACAGCGCAACATAACCGCCCATCGATGCTAAACCGGCCAGCAGCAAATTGTGGCTTGGAATGCTCAACAAAGCATTTTTAATATCTTCCGCGCTGTATTTTGACAGCTGATGATATAACATATACGCGGCTAAAACAAAGAAAAATAACCCCGCCCATGAAATTGCTTTTTTCAAAATTCTTTTGGTCTGAAATGCCATATTAATTATCCTTTCTGATTTTATATCAGAATATAATATCAATTTACTAAAAGATTATAAATTTATATGCAATAATTCGGCAAAAATTCCGGCTATTGCTGCTGAAAAGTATAAAAGCGCCAAAATTTTAAAATTATCACAACGATTTCGGTTAACTCTGAACAGCACCAACAATCCAACCCCGCCTCCGGCCAACACTCCCGAAAAAAGAGAACCGAAATTAATTACTCCGTCAACCCACAACTGAGTGATAACAACAGATGAAGAACAATTGGGAACCAACCCGACAAACGCGGCAATAATTGGCCCTAGGACAGGATTGTCAAAAACTAAAACGCGGATAAATTTGTCATCAAAAACCGCTAATATCCAATTCAGCGCTAAAGTTACACAAAAAATAAATAATGTAATTTTTAACGTGTGCTTCAGCGCGGGTTTAACAATATTACCGTTTTCACAATGGCAGTCGTCCTGCTCGCACAACGGTTCAACGTCAACCGTTGCTTTCGGATGGCGCCAAAATATATCACACAATACTCCCGCACCGATGCCGACAATCAGTTTAAGCCCCAACACTTTTGCCATAACTGAAAACGGAACCGAATTTGAAAACATAATCGGCAGCATTTCATCGGAAGTTGACAATAAAACCGCCAATAAAGTTCCGGCAGAAATTGCGTGAGCCGCATAAAAATTCGCCGCGGCTGCCGCAAAACCGCATTGCGGCACCACTCCGGCCAATCCTCCTGCCAAAGGTCCCCATTTTCCGGCATTGCCTATCAAATCCAGCGATTTTTCTTTTGCATGGCGTTCAATATACTCCAGCACAAAATAGGTAACAAATAAAAACGGAAACAGGCTTAAACTGTCAAACACGCTATCGGCAATAATTTCCGCCAGCAAAGCAAAATTCATCATCCAACCTCTAACAATTTACATTGGTAGCCAAACCAGCCAAAGATGTTTCTTTATACTTAGTGCTTAAATTCAACCCTGTTTCATACATTGTTTTAATAATGCTGTCCAAACTGACCAAATGCGAACCATTAGGATTGCGCATAGCCAAACGTGTTGCATTAACAGCTTTAACCGCTCCCATAGCGTTGCGTTCAATGCACGGAACCTGCACCAATCCTTTAATAGGATCGCATGTCAACCCCAAATTGTGTTCCATGGCAATTTCGGCCGCATTTTCAATTTGGCGCAAATTTCCTCCCAAAACAGCCGCCAGTCCGCCTGCTGCCATTGAACAGGCCACACCTATTTCTCCCTGACAACCGACTTCTGCTCCCGAAATGGAAGCATTGGCACGATACAGGCTGCAAATTGCCGATGCCGTTGCCAAAAAGACAATATCGGCTTTTTCGCGGCTGTAAGGAGATTTTTGAATGGCAAATCGCTGATAATAACGCATTACAGCTGGTAAAACGCCTGCTGAGCCCATAGTCGGAGCCGTTATGATTTTACCGCCAGCGGCATTTTCTTCAGCTACGGCAAAAGCCCATAAATTTATCCAGTCAATAATCATTAATGCATCGACATTATTTTCAGCAAATTTTTCAGCCAAATCGGCATATATTCCTGCAGCGCGGCGTTTTAATTTCAGCCCCCCCGGCAATATGCCTTCGGTTTTTATACCGCGGCTGACCGTATCCTGCATAATATTTGCCAAATTCAAAATATTTTTTTGCACCGATTCAGGTGAATTTAAGGCTTCTTCATTTTTCAACACAAGTTCGGCAATGCTCAGTTTATCTTTATGGCACATATCCAACAATTCCTGACAGCTGTTAAACTGATAAGGAACATCATACGGCTGGCGTTCAATGCGCTGCGCCATTTCATCTTGACGGGCAATTGTTCCGCCGCCGACAGAAAAATAAGTTTCTTCCAAAAGAATATTTCCGGCAGCATCAAAAGCAGCAAATTTCATTCCGTTGGAGTGTTCGGGTAAAAATATCTTTTTCTCTAAAACAATATCTTTATCAAAATCAAAATCAATTATATTTTTTCCGCCCAAATTTAATTTGTGTTCGCTTTTCACCTTTCCGATATAATCTTTTTCAAGATCCAGCGATTGAGCTTCCAGTCCCATTAAACCATAAACAACGGCATTTAATGTTCCATGTCCGACGCCGGTTAACGCCAAAGAACCGTATAAAGTAACTTTGACATGTTTTGCAGCATTAATATCGGCATTTTTTTTCAAATTATCAACATAGCGTTTTGCGGCCCTCATCGGTCCGACCGTATGTGAACTTGACGGGCCGATTCCGACCGAAAAAATTTCAAATAAACTGTAATACATTAGCATCCCTCTTTTGGGAAAGAATATTAACTGCTGTATTTTATTTTGCAAGCTGTTAAAATATTTTTGCCATAAATATTTTTTTAATTTCCAAGCAATTTTTACACTAACTGCCAAATAAAAAAACTTGGCTTTTTATATTTTGTTTGTTATTGATAAAAAAACGGGGAAAAAAATGAAATCACCAAAAAACAAAACCATTGATATCGGCATTGCAGAAGGAGCAGAATACCTTAAACGCTGCATTTCCGTTACCCGTAAAACAACAACAGACAAAATAATAAATCACACTATTCTCGGCAACAGTTTGAAAGTGATGGAAAAATTGCCGAAATCTTTTGTCGATTTAATGATTGTTGATCCCCCGTATAACCTGAACAAAGATTATCACGGCGCAAAATTTTCACAAACAGACAACACAGAATATGAACAATATACAATCGGCTGGCTGGAAAAAGCCATTCCACTCTTAAAACCTAATGCTTCGATTTATGTCTGTTGCGATTGGAAATCGAGCTTAGTTATCGGTCCTGTTTTAGAACGTTATTTAAAAATAAAAAACCGCATTACATGGCAGCGGGAAAAAGGACGAGGTGCCTTAAAAAACTGGAAAAACGGCATGGAAGACATTTGGTTTGCGACCATGGGAGATGAATATACATTCAATCTCGATGCCGTAAAAATCAGACGTCGGGTCTTGGCTCCTTATAAGGAAAACGGACAGCCTAAAGACTGGGAAGAAACTGAAAACGGACGTTTTCGCAACACCTGCCCTTCAAATTTTTGGGATGATATTTCAATTCCGTATTGGTCGATGCCTGAAAACACAGCTCATCCCACTCAAAAACCAGAAAAACTTATCGCCAAACTGATATTGGCAAGTTCAAATCCAAACGATATAGTATTTGATCCTTTTCTCGGCTCGGGAACGACCTCTGTTACCGCGGCAAAACTCAACCGCCATTTTGTCGGAATCGAACAAAACCCCAATTATTGCATTTGGGCTGAAAAACGCTTGGAATTGGCTAAACAAAATAATTCTATTCAAGGTTATTCTGACGGCGTTTTTTGGGAAAGAAACGCTCTGCTTATCCGAAAATAAAAAAACAGCATTTTTCAATGCTGTTTTTTTATTTTATTTCTTCGGCTTTAAGGTAATTAATGTAATATCCGACGGAGCAAACAAACGCATCGGAGGCCCCCAATAGCCCGCGCCGTTAGAAATATACAAAACCTTGCCGTCAATATTGTACTTTCCCGACAAATATTTGTTGGCGATTTTAACTAAAATATGAAAT
>CAVIWQ010000005.1:0-22282 GCA_963646605.1 Bacteroidaceae bacterium | reverse complement strand
CCATGGGTATGGGCCGACAACTGCAAGTCAAAACCTAACTTTAAGTAATCTTTTGCTAAAGAAGGATTATGCGCCAATAGTATTTTGTATGTATTAGGAAGACTGTTTTGCAATATTTGCGGATAGTCTTTTTTTTGCCGGTTGGAAGGATTATCTGGAATTCCTGCCACGTAAATTCCCGCTTCTTCAATTTGCTGCCCGTTTTCTGACAACAAATTAAATCCCATCTGTTGAAACTGCCATAGACAGGGAACCAAACCGTTATAATACTCATGATTGCCGGCGGAAACATAAACACCGTATTTAGCCTGCAATTTTGCCAGCTCTTGCAGGTGCTGTGCCAAATTTCCAACCGAATCATCAATAATATCCCCCGGCATAACAATTATATCGGGCTGTAAAGAATTTGCTAAATTTACAAGCTTTTTAACGGCTGCAACCGGCTTGCTTCCGTGCAAATGCACATCATTAATTTGCAGTAAAGTAACGGGATATTGGATTTTATCACTCGTTAATTCAATTTTTTTAATCTGAGGAAGCTTTGTCCCTTCATAATATGCATACGAGGAAACAACAACCGCTAAAATAATGGTAACAATGTTAGCTTTGGTCAATGCCGCAATATTGACCGGATTCCAGTTTTCCGAATGTCCCCAAATCCGATAAAAAACGAACCAAAAACCATCACGCAAAAACAGCATGACAAATAAAATAAAAGCAAAGCCAAAACAAATATATCCTAAAGGAGTAAGAAAATTAATGAATTCTGTTTCCAACCACATTTTGTGTCTGAGCATACCAAGAATCAAAGGCGCGCACCAGGCTGCAAAAAAAACTCCGAATATAGCCAATTTCAACAGCCAATGAACATGGTTATATCCAACTAATGTCCTTTGGGTGATTACAGAACAAGCTGTTGCGATAATTAATGAGGCATACAGAAAAAACATTTATGCTTCCTTTTTTAAGCTTCAGCGGCAGGGGCTGCAGCAACTGTTCTTCTGCGGTATGTTCTTCGCGGTTTTACTGTCGGAGTATTTTCGGAAACTGCTTGTGCTTCATCCGTTTGAGTTTTATTAATTTCAATAACATGAAATGCTTTTCTTGCCGGCTTTTTCTCGGCAGTGCTAGTTTCAGCAACCGGTTCTTTTTCTGTCTGTTCTTGAGTTTCTTCGACTTTTTTGTTTTCAGTTTCCAAAACAGGTTTTGTTTCGGTTAAATTTTGAGCGGCTGTTTCCTTGTTTGCGGAATCTGTTTTTTCTTCTGTTTCCACAGCTACCTGTTGAGTTGTTGCTTCCGCTGCAGCAGATACAGCATTCATATTACTATCCTGTTGCTCACGGGCGCTTTTGCGTTCATTGATTTCAGTCACTATCTTGCGGTAATGTTCTGCATACTGGCGAAAAATTTCAGCTGTAACATAATCATTATTGCTATGGGCGTCTTTAGCTAGGTCATTATATCTTTTTATCAAATCAAGCGCTGTTCCACTGATTTTTCCGGCAATAGAATTGCTGTCAAATTTATAATTGAGAGAATAAATTGCGCTGCTTGAACTGTTATTGTTATTATTGTTGTTACGATACCTGTTATTTATTTTTTTCATGTACAAAATACCACTATGCAAGGGTTAAAAAGCACCTCATATAGGCGCTTCCAAAATCAAAAAACTATTTTCTATAAGACGGAAATCTTAAAAACACCGGATTAATCCGGAAAGTTATGGTTGCATAATACTAATAATTTTATTAATTGCAACTTATTTTTTCATTATTACACAGCGTTCTATGCCAGACAAATCATGCACTTTTTTATGAAAAAACAAACCTTGTTTTTCAAACAGTTCAACAATTTTGTCGGCTTGTCCTATTCCAGCTTCCAGCAAAAAATAACCATTTTCCTTCAACAAATCCGGCGCAATTTCCGCCAATCTTTGATAATGTTCATAGCCGTCCATTCCACCATCAAGTGCAGATATGGGATCATATTTTTTTACTTCAATATCCAACCTGTCTATATCATCATGAGGTATATAAGGCGGATTACTGATTATTATTGAAAATTTTTCTCTGGGTAAATTGTCTGAAAAATAATCTGTTTGCTTCCATTGCACCCGAGCGGATAAATTTAGATTTTCCGCATTTGCAGCAGCAATTTTCAAAGCTTTTTCCGATTTATCAATGCCTACACCCAATAATTCAGGCAAATCACCTAATACAGAAAGAATCAAACACCCTGATCCGACACCTAATTCCAATATAGAATCGGGTTTTATTTTTTTTGATAAAGCAATAGCCTCTTCTACTATCACTTCACTATCCGGTCTCGGAGATAAAACATCATCGCTGACTATAAAACGATATTTATAAAAATCTCTGTATCCCAGAATTTTATCCAAGGGTTCATGCTTCACTCTGCGAGCCACCATATCTTCAAGTTTTGAACTTTGTTCGGAAGACAAATTGAGGTTAAGGCTTATTTCATTACTGTCACAATGCAATATATCTGCAATCATCATTCGCAATTCAAGGCGCGGCGAATCAATTTGAGCAGAAGCCAAAGAATTTATCAACCGTTGCATAAAATCAGTCATTTAAAACTTTCTGTGCAGTATAAGGTTCGGCAAAAATATTATTTTTTCGTATTTTACGAACTCTTTTTATACGTTCTTCCATACGTTTAGGCATTTCTGCAATAGATTCTTTCGGTGAAAAAATATTTTTATAAGCGTAGCCTTTGACTTCCGTTGGTTGAATTGTACCTTCAAAGTCGAATTGTTGCTTATTTTCGCCGTCCGACATTTACTTGTCCTTTTTTTCAGTTAAGCGGCCTGAGCCATTTTGTCACGCACTAATTCTGACAAATGATCAAAAGCCTTTTTTTCCAACTGACGAACACGTTCACGACTGATATTGTATTTAGCGCCTATATCTTCTAAAGTCTGCGGCATATCCGAAAGCATACGATTTTTTATTATATAAGCTTCGCGTTCAGGCAATAAATTGATACAAGACATCAAAATACCATGTTTATAACTGGCTTCCTGACGATTGGCCAAGCTGGCTTCAATATTTTGGCGGTTATCAACCAGAAGATCTTGCCGTTCAACATCATCTTCATCACCGACATTCACATTCAATGAACTATCGCCTCCCAAGCGGCGGTTCATTTCCACAACATCCTGCTCGTCAACAACCAACTCATTGGCTATTTGTTTAGCTACTGCCGGTTCTAATTCCTTATTTTCATAAAGTCCCAAACGGGCTTTAATTCTGTTCAAATTATAAAAAAGCTTTTTTTGAGCGGCGACTGTGCCTATCTTTACCAAAGACCAAGAACGCAAGACAAAATCATTGATTGCCGCCCTAATCCACCAGATGGCATAGGTCGACAAACGAACCTTTTTATCTAAATCAAACTTTTTAACTGCCTGCATCAAACCGATATTTGCTTCGGAGATAATGTCAGCCATAGGCAGACCGTAACGGCGGTATGTCAATGCTATTTTGGCAGCCAAACGCAAATGCGACAACACCAATTTATGTGCAGCGGCAAGATTGTTGTTTTTCTTAAAATCCAATACCAGCGATTGTTCTTCTTCATCGCTCAAGACTGGAAAAGTTTTGATTTTTTCAAGATATGAAACCAAGCCGTTGTTTTCTACCACCAAAGGCAGATTTGAACTTGGTTTAATGACCATTACTGAAGAATTGTTACTCAAAATAAATCGACCTTCTTTCTTTTAACAGAGAAAGATTATATGCGTTTTTTATAAAAATTCAATAGTAAAAATCAATTTTCGAAGTTATCGTATTGCTTTACTTCCGGCGCATAGAAAACCGAAAATTCATTTCCGTTTTTTCCTGGGCTGATAAAATTAATGATTTGCACGCGGTACCCAAAATCTTCCGGATATATCAGCAGATAAACGGGAATTTTTC
Source organism: Bacteroidaceae bacterium (assembly GCA_963646605.1). Classification (GTDB taxonomy): domain Bacteria; phylum Pseudomonadota; class Alphaproteobacteria; order RF32; family CAG-239; genus JAFUYI01. The sequence goes on along the minus strand of CAVIWQ010000005.1, from coordinate 18,341 downwards.
CTTCCCCGACACAAAGCCGCAAATTCTGTTCTTTAACTTTACGGTTAATTTTAGTCATAACCAATTCATTGGCAACCAGATAATTTTGCGAATTATCAAATTCAGCAACCGGAATTTCCGTGTATTTATCAATATTTTTCAAAACCAAATTCCGCTTGCGTCTTTCAATAATAGAACCTGAATTATGCTGTTGCAGATAAGCTGTGATTGCTTCTTTTACCTCAGCAATCACACGTTGATTATCGCAAGTCGGCATATTTGTGTTGCTTTCGACATTTTCTGCTTCCGGCGGAACAATAACCATTATGCGTTCATCGGCAGTTGTCTGAGTTTGAGCCCACGCAGCCGATTCACAGCCAAAAAACATCAAAAGCAACAACAAATATTTCATTTATTTGTATCTCCTAAAAGCTTACAGATTTCGGAGTTCTCGGGAAAGGAATCACATCGCGAATGTTGCCGATTCCGGTCAAAAGCAACATCATACGTTCAAAACCCAAACCAAAACCGGCATGAGGAACAGAGCCATAGCGGCGAGAATCCAAATACCACGAATAATCTTCTTCTTTCATACCTAATTCTTTGATACGAGCAACCAAACGATCATAACGTTCTTCACGCTGGGATCCCCCGATAAGCTCGCCAATTCCCGGAACCAAAACATCCATAGCGGCAACGGTTTTATTATCATCATTCATACGCATATAAAATGCCTTAATTTCTTTTGGATAATCACGAACGATAACCGGACGTTTGAAATGTTTCTCAGCCAAAAAGCGTTCATGTTCAGTTTGCATATCGACACCATATTCAGGTTTGTATTCAAACTCTTGTTTTGAATTTTTCATAATTTCAATAGCTTCGCTGTATGTAATACGCGCAAAAGGTTCGTTTATAATGGTATTCAAAGTATCTTGCAGCCCTGGAGCAACAAATTTTTCAAACAATTCAATATCTTCCGGACAGTGAGCCAGTACGTGTTTAACACAATATCTAACCATATCTTCAGCCAGATCCATATCATCGTTAATATCAGCAAAAGCCATTTCAGGTTCAATCATCCAAAATTCTGCCGCATGACGGGTTGTGTTTGAATTTTCAGCTCTAAAAGTAGGTCCGAAAGTGTAAATATCTCCCAAAGCCATAGCATACATTTCACCGTTGAGCTGTCCCGAAACAGTCAAGCGGGCTTCTTTTCCGAAAAAGTCTTGAGAATAGTCAACTTTTCCGTCTTTGGTTTTCGGAACATTATTTAAATCAAGGGTAGTCACCTGAAACATTTCTCCAGCGCCTTCACAGTCAGAAGCTGTAATAATCGGCGTGTGAACATAGCGAAATCCGCGGGAATGAAAAAATTCATGAATTGCATAAGACAATTCCGAACGAATGCGGAAAGCCGCGCCATATTTGTTTGTACGCGGACGCAAGTGCGCAATTGTTCTCAAATATTCATCAGTGTGTTTTTTCTTTTGCAGCGGATAATCATCGTTGGCAATATCATAAATTGTAATTTCTTCCGCTTTGATTTCATATTTTTGATTGCTGCCGAGAGAATCCTGCAAAGCTCCTCTTACGGCTAATGATGATCCTGTTGTTAATTTTTTCAAATCATTATAATTGGCTAAAGTGTTATTGGCGATAATTTGAATATTTTTCAGACAAGAGCCGTCATTGAGCTCGATAAACATAAAATCTTTAGAATCACGGCGAGTTTTAACCCAACCTTTAACCAGTACTTCGTCAAGTGCAGTTTCCGACTTGAGAAGTTTTGCAATTTTTGTTCTTTTTAACATTTTAGCCTTTTCCTGTTATAAAAAATTTTTAACCGCATGCAATATATAATACTTATCTTAAATTGTCCAGTACGGCATTGACAAAAAATGAAGTGTTGCTAATATGTGATAAACAATAAAATTGAGGAGTATAAAATGAAAAAGACTGCATTGATTTTGATTATTCCGGCTTTGCTGATGATGGGAGCCTGCGCAACAGATATCGGCGCAAACCAGTATGATTCTTCAGCTGTCGGCTCTGTGACCAAAGCTTTAAAAGGAACCGTTATTTCCGTTCGCAACATTACTGTACGCGACAGCGATAAATCTGCCGGAACCGCCGTTGGAGCTTTAGCAGGCGGCGTTGCAGGATCGCAAATCGGCAAAGGCTCAACTGCCGGAATTTTAGGCGCTGTCGGCGGTGCTTTGTTAGGCGGAGCTGCCGGCAATTTGGCTCAAGGCGGATTATCCAGCCAGTCCGGTTACGAATACGTTGTTCAGCTTGACAACGGCGGTGTTGTAACTGTTACTCAAGGTAATGATGTCTTGTTGGCAAACGGACAGCGCTGCATGGTTTTGTATGGCGACGGTTCTTCCCGTGCACGCGTTATTCCTTATAACGGATATTAATATGGATTTTGCGGAAACAAAATACAGCTTCGATAATTTGGTTTGCAATAAAGATAATATTTATGATTATTCGGAAGCAAACCGAATTATGGAAGATTATGTTTTATCCGCCAGAAATATGACGCAAAAAGGCTGCCAAAATTTTGTCGGCCTTTTTGCATATCTGGCTCCCAAAAGTGCAGAAATAAGCTTTTATCCGTTGGAAGTAATACTAAACAGGCGTTCCTGCCGCCTGAATGAACAGCGTGATTTTTTTGACAACATACAAAACTCTGCTCAAAATGTTGATGTTTCTTTTTTGGGACAAACCCTGCAAAGTATCGGAACCGCTTGCCATTACAATACTCCTGTTTCCGAGAATTTTGTTAAAAATTTTGAAACTTTTATCGAACGCCAAATTACTTATAAAGACTTCAGGGCTGAAGATATTCAGACATTAAACCGTTTTTTAGACAACACGCAATGTTCCAATCCGACAATAGAAAGATTGTACGCTTCAATGCCGCAAAAAATCATTCAAATGCAAAATACAAAAATTGACAAAGAAGTTACAGCATTAAATGAATGGGCGTTTGCTTTTAAAAGCGATGATTTGTTAAAAAAATTATCTTTCCGCTCAACTTATATCAATCTGCTTTATGAACGGTTAGTTCGCGAACACAGCATCGAGCAAATTTTACCGGAAAACAGCTTTAACAAACACAGACTTGAAATAAACAAAAAAATTAAAGAATTGACAGGAACTTTCGATAAGAAAGGACAAAAAATCTGCCGCCGATATGCTATCAATAAAGCATATAAAGCACAGATATCTGCCGACAATTTCAAATTAGACTGTATAAAATCGGCTTTAAAACACTATGCCCAACTGCCCTCTTACGCTTTTTGCAAAGAAATTATCCGTGCCACAGACGGCGGAGCAAAAAGCAGGCACGTACAAATTCCTTGTAAAACTTTAGCATGGGAGCATTAATTTCAGATTTAAAGTCTTGGAATATAATTATAGTATAATTATTTAATATAAATAAGGAGAATTGCCATGAATACAACTGTCCGTCCTGTTATCGTCGGTATCGGTGAATTGCTGTGGGATATGCTTCCCAGCGGAAAAAGAGCCGGCGGAGCTCCGATAAATTTTGTATATAACGCAACCCAGCTTGGTGCGGAAGGCTATGCAATCAGCGCTGTCGGCAAAGATGCTTTGGGTGATGAAATTTTAGCGGAATTGGATAAAAGCGGAATTAAAGGAATTATCGAACGCAATGATTTTCCGACAGGAATTGTGGAAGTTGTTTTAAAAGATGGCATTCCAAGTTACACTATTGTCGAAGGAACAGCTTGGGATCATATAAATTTCAGCAAAGAAGCTGAAGAAATTGTCTCAAAAGCCAATGCCGTATGTTTTGGAACTTTGGCATTGCGAAACAGCCACTCGGCACAAACCATAAAAAAGCTGCTTAAATGTGCTCCAAATAATGCTTTCAAACTGTTTGACATTAATTTACGCAGCAATTTTTACTCTGCCGAACTTATTGATGAATTACTCCAAATTTCCAATATTTTCAAAATCAATGATGATGAAATAAAAATCGTCAAAAAACTCTTTTTTCAAACCGGCAATGATGAAGATATATGCCGCTTTTTAATCAAAAAATACAATCTTAAATATTTGATTTTCACGGCCGGTGAAAACTACAGCATTATTTATACCCCTGATGAAAAATCTTATCTGCCTACTCCCAAAGTACAGGTTTGCGACACTGTCGGCGCCGGAGATTCTTTTTCGGCAGCTTTCATATATAGTTTGTTAAGCGGAAAAAGCCTGACACAGGCACACGAATTTGCAGTTAAAACTTCTGCTTTTGTCTGCACGCGCTCCGGCGCTTGGCCAAAATATGAAAAAGGAGGACAAAATGAATAGGACTGTTCTTAAATTAATTCCCGTTATGTTTGCGTTTTTTGCAATGGGCGCCGTTGACTTTGTAGGTATTGCCACAAATTATGTCAAAGCCGATTTTGCGCTTTCTGACACTTTGGCTAATTTTTTCACTTCTATGGTCTTCTTTTGGTTTTTGATTTTTGCCGTTCCAACCGGTTTGCTAATGAATAAAATCGGACGAAGAAAAACCGTTATCGTCAGTTTGTGGGTAACGGCTTTAGCTCTGGTTATACCGCTTATTGATTATAATTTAGCCGTTATTATGATTTCATTTTCTTTGCTTGGAATCGGAAATACCATTATGCAGGTTTCGGTTAATCCTTTGTTATCCAATATTGTAAGCGGAAAAAATTTATCTGGAGCCTTGACATTCGGACAATTTGTAAAATCATGCGCCTCTTTTATCGCCCCGATTTTAGCAGGATGGAGTGTTATACATTTTAACAGCTGGCAGATATTATTTCCTTTCTTTTTGATTATCTGCATAGTGTCTATTGCTATGCTGTCACGCGAAAAAATTCAGGAAGAAGAAATCGGACGGGTTTCAACTTTTAAGGAATGTTTTTCATTATTGGGAAGACTTACCGTATTTTTGTATTTTGTCGGCATTATTTGTCATGTGGGTATTGATGTCGGCATTAATGTATCCATCCCCAAACTTATAATGCAAAAGCTCAATATTCCTTTGGCTAAAGCCGGTTATGCAACCAGTATTTATTTTTTGTTCAGAACAATCGGCTCGTTTTCAGGGGCATGGATTTTGCCTCGTTTTTCCGCACACCGTTTCTTTATTGCCAGCGTAATTTTTATGTTGATTGCAATGGGAGGATTATTTCTGTTTGATGAAAAAATACCTCTTTATATTTGCTTGGCCTTTATCGGATATGGCAATGCTAATATGTTTCCGATTATTTTTGCACAGGCTCTGCATGACATGCATGGAAAGAAAAACGAAATTTCGGGTTTGATGATTATGGGAATTTTCGGAGGCACAATTTTTCCTTTAATTATGGGAATAGTTACGGACATAACATCAAATCAATTAGGAAGCGTCGCCGTTATGATTTTTGCAGCGTTTTATCTGTTGGTTCTTTCCCGAAAAATAAGAAATTAATTTTATTTCTAAAATTCAGCAGCTAAACACCTTTGCGGATTTTATGAGGGTTGATTTTTATTTTAAAAACTGTTTTTAATATTAATATTCGTCAATATAGGAATATAATATGCTTACAGATATTGAAATTTCACAACAAAACAAAATGTCACCTATTGCCGACATAGCAAAAAACATCGGCATAAAACCTGATGAACTGGAATTATATGGTAAATACAAGGCTAAAATCAGTTACGAAGGATTAAAACGCATATCGCAAAATAAACAAAAAGGAAAACTTATTCTCGTTACAGCTATGACGCCGACACCGGCCGGAGAAGGAAAATCGACCATATCCATCGGATTGGCAGACGGACTGCGATACATCGGAAAAAACGCTATGTTAGCTCTGCGTGAACCCTCAATGGGACCATGTTTTGGCCTCAAAGGCGGAGCCACCGGCGGCGGATATGCTCAAATTGTCCCCATGGAAGATATAAATTTGCATTTTACCGGAGATATTCATGCCATCACAATGGCAAATAATTTATTATCGGCTATGATTGACAACCACATAAAACAAGGGAACTTGCTCAATCTTGATCCGGAAAATATATTTTGGCACCGCTGCTTAGACTTAAACGACCGTGCACTGCGCACTGTCGAAACAGCTCTGGGCGGAGCTATTAACGGAGAACCGCGCATAGATCATTTTGACATAAGCGTTGCCAGTGAAATTATGGCTGTTTTTTGTTTAGCTAAAGACATTACTGATCTTAAACGGCGGTTGAATAAAATTGTTATCGGCAAAACCAAAGACGGACGCTTTGTTACAGCTGAAGAAATAAAAGCTTCGGGAGCAATGGCCGCACTGCTAAAAGACGCTCTGAAACCCAATCTTGTACAAACATTGGAAAAAACTCCGGCTTTGGTACACGGCGGACCTTTTGCCAACATTGCCCATGGATGCAACAGCATTATTGCCACTCAAACAGCTCTTAATCTTGCCGATTATGTTGTAACCGAAGCTGGTTTCGGCGCTGATTTAGGCGCTGAAAAATTCTTGGATATTAAATGTCCTGCCGCCGGAATTAAACCTGACGGCATTGTCATCGTAGCGACAATCCGCGCCTTAAAAATGCACGGAGGTATTGCAAAAGATAACTTAAAAGCTAAAAACACAGCTGCTGTGCAACAAGGTTTTGCCAATTTGAAAACACACATTGAAAATATTCGTCAATATGGTGTGCCTGCCGTTGTAGCTATAAATAAATTTGTTACCGACACAGAAAATGAAATCGAAACATTAAAAAATTTGTGCACACAGGAAAATATTAAAGCAATTGAAGTTTCAAGCTGGGAAAACGGCGGCAAAGGCGCTGAAGAATTGGCAAAAGAAATTGTCGCAATTTCACTGCAAAATAATGATTATCACCCTTTATACACGAATGAAATGTCTATAAAACAAAAAATAGAAATCATTGCAACAAAAATTTATCATGCCCAAAAAGTTGAATATAGTTCTTCCGCTTTACAGAAAATTGCTGAAATTGAAAATAACGGATATAAAAAGCTCGCTGTTTGTATTGCAAAAACTCAAAATTCGATTTCAGCAGATGCAAAACTCATCGGCGCACCGCGCGATTTTACTCTGCCCGTCAAAGATATACACTTATCGGCAGGGGCCGAATTTGCAGTTATTTTAACGGGAAACATTATGACAATGCCCGGACTTTCTGCCCATCCGGCAGCGGAAAATATAGACGTTGACAATAACGGTATTATCTCCGGTTTATTTTAACATACAAAAAAAAGCTCCGAAATCGGAGCTTTTTTTTGTGTTTTTTATGCTTTATTTACGATTAATGGCAATTTTTTTACGGCGTTCTTTTTCCTCAGTTGATTTCGGAATATAAACTTTTAACATACCATTTTCAAAATCAGCTTTTGCATCGTCAAACTTCAACTCCCATGGCAATGGAATTGTCCGTTTAAATGAACCGTAAGAAATTTCAGAAAAATAGCTTCCTTTGCCTTTTTCTTTCTTTTCATGTTTCTTTTCACCGGAAATTGTTAAATATCCATCGGAAGAAACTTCCAAGTCGATATCTTTTTCAGACATTCCCGGAACTTCGGCACAAACGGTAACATCATTTTCATTTTCCGAAATTTCAACCTTCGGCTCTATATTTTTGAACGACTGATTTTCCGATGCCAACGGCAAATCAAACCAACCATTAAAAAAGTTGTTTACCAAATCATTAAAGTCTTTGCGATAGCCAAAGTGCGTCGGAGCATTATGGCTGTTTTCTTTGCGAACAATATTTGAATCAGACATTTTTATCTCCTTTTCTAAATCGGTGATTGATTATTCATCATCTATTAATTCAGGTAGGAGGTCATTTTGTCCTTTTCAAGAGTTCTAACAAAAAAAAATCACATTTTTTATTTTGTTTATAAATCACAGCTTTTACAATCATTGCACTTTTCAATTTGAATATTGCAATGTTCTATACCATATTTTTCGTCTAATAAATGCGCTGCTTTATGCGCCAATTCTGTATCATCGGCAACCATATGGCATTCTAAAGAAACTGCATCTTCACTAATACACCAAACATGCAGATGATGAACATTTTTCACCCCTTCGAGACTGCTCAAATCTTTTTGCAGGGCTTCTAAATTCAGTCCTTCCGGTGCAGCATTCATCAGCAGTTCGACCAATTTTGGAAAAGCAATAACAGATTGATAAATCATATATGCAGCTATCAACAGAGCAACCGTGCCATCAACCCAATAAACATCAAAATATACAACAAACAGCCCCGAAACAATTACACCGACCGATCCTAAAGCATCGGCAAGATTGTGCAAAAATACCATGCGCATATTGGTATTTTTATCTGAACCATGATGTGAAAGTTTGGCCGTTGCACTGTCGATAATCAAAGCCAATACCGAAACCCAAATAATTATTCCGCCGTCAATCGGTTCAGGAGAAATCAATCGGCCGACGCCTTCGACTGCCAAATAAACACCGGCAACAAACAAAAGAATCAAATTTACAAATCCGCCTATACTCTCTGCTCTTTTAAATCCGTAAGTAAATTTTCCATTGGCTTTACGGCGACCTATCTTAAATGCTATAACCGCAATCAAAATCGAAAAAGCGTCGGACGTATTATGTAAAGCGTCGCCGATAAGCGAAACACTGCCAGCTATTACACCTCCGGCTATTTCAACAAAAGTAAGAAGCATATTTATGATAAAAGATATCAAAAGATACTTCACGGTCTTTTCGCTTACTTCCCCATGATGATGGTGATGATGAGAATGTTCATTGTTTTGACTGTCAATTTGTAAATCGTGGTTATGCATTTTTTCCTCTGTTTTTAATATTTTTGCATACCCCTAAAGGGTATATGTCATTGGTATATCTTTATTATTTAAAAATGTCAAGCAAAAACATAAGCAAGTTAAACACTTCTAATTCTACTTGAAAAAATTTTTTACGTGATTTAATGCTGATTATTATCAGTTAAAAAGGAGAAAAACATGTCAAAGAAAATATTAATTATTTCGACCAGCGAACGCGCAAACAGCAACTCAGACCGCTTAGCCGCCGAATTTGCCCGCGGCGCACGCGAAGCCGGAAATGAAGTAACAGAAATTTCATTAAAAGGTAAAAAAATCGGTTTTTGCAAAGGCTGCTTAGCCTGCCAAAAGCTTTTTCATTGCGTTATAAATGATGATGCAAATGAAATTACAGAAGCCGCAAAAAATTCCGACTGCATTGTTTTTGCAACTCCGATTTATTATTACGAAATGTGCGGACAGATGAAAACTCTTTTGGATCGTATGAATCCTTTATTTCCGTCCGATTATGCTTTTCGTGACATATATATGCTGACCAGCGCTGCAGATGACACTTCCGAAACTCCTCAACGCGCTGTCAGCGGTCTTGAAGGCTGGATTGCCTGCTTTGAAAAAGCCAGACTTGCAGGAACCGTATTTGCCGGCGGGGTTACCGATTGCGGTGAAATTGAAGGACATCCCGCTTTGCAAAAAGCTTTTCAAATGGGATACAAGGCTTAATTTTGCAATTTTTGTTCAGCAGGCGCTTTGTTTTCAAGCAAAGCGCCTGTTTTTAATATAAAAAATTTCATAAAAAAATTGTTAAATATTTTATTTTTACTATTGACTTGGAGTTAACTCTAAAAGATATAATCCGGTCAAAAGATTTTTTAATAGTATAAAAGGTGTTTTTATGAATAGACGCGAATTCTTATCAGCATCATTAACTGCCGTTGCTCTTTCTGCCTTGCCGAAATTTGCTAATGCTGAAAGAAAAGAAAATAAAATGAAAATATTAGTCTTAACGGGAAGCCCTCGCAAAAACGGAAATTCAAACATATTAGCTGATAATTTTATTCGGGGAGCAACTGAAGCCGGACATGAAATTGTTAGATTTGATTCCGCTTTTAAAAACGTACACCCCTGTATCGGCTGCAATCACTGCGGAATGAACGGACCTTGCATTTTTAAGGATGATTTTGAATTTGTCCGCAAACATATTGTCAACGCTGATATGGTGGTTTTTGCAACCCCTATGTATTATTTCGGCATTTCTGCCCAATTAAAAACCGTAATTGATCGTTTTTATGCTATTAATTCTCAAATCCACCGCCCTAAAAAAGCAGCCTTACTGATGACTTATGCCAACACCTCTGCCTCGGAAGCCGAACCCATAAAATCTCATTATGCGGCTCTGCTTAACTATTTGGGATGGACAGATGCCGGACAAATTGTTGCGTCCGGTGTATTTCAGGCCGGAGCCGTTGAACAAACGGATTTTCCGCAACAGGCATATACTTTTGGAAAAAATTTATAATAGAACTTAAAACAAAGGAGCTCTACCGATGAACAGACGCGAATTCTTAACAACAACTTTAGCCGCTTTCGCTTTTTCGGCTTTGCCTAAACTTACTATAGCTGAAACAGTAGCCGTTTCGGAAGCAGTAAAATCAAAAATAAATCCCAAAAACAAACTGGGTTTCGGTTTTATGCGGCTTCCTCTTAAAAATCCTAACAATCAAACCGATATTGATTATGATGTTTTAAATAAAATGGTAGATACTTTTTTGGAGCGTGGTTTTACATATTTTGACACCGCTTGGATGTATATGGGATATGAAAGCGAAATTGCTCTGCGAAAATCTTTGGTAGAACGCCATCCGCGCGATAAATTTACCGTAGCCAGCAAAATGCCTATCGGTTATTTGAAAAACGAAGAAGATAAAGAAAATATTTTCAACAAACAACTTGAAAAAACAGGATTAAAATATTTTGACTATTATCTTGTTCACAATGTTAATGCCAACACTATCGACAATGCAAAAAAATATAAAATTTTCAATTTTCTAGAAGATAAGAAAAAAGAAGGAAAGATTAAGAATCTCGGATTTTCATTTCATGATTCTCCAGAATTGCTGGAAGAAGTTTTGCAGCAACACCATAATCAAGTTGATTTTGTTCAACTGCAAATCAATTATATTGACTGGGATAATGCCGGTATTCAATCGCGTAAATGTTATGAAATAGCTCAAAAATATAATAAACCGGTTGTAGTTATGGAGCCGGTAAAAGGCGGAAGTTTAGCAGTTGTTCCTCCGGCTGTTGAAAAAATATTTAAAGATGCGGAACCAAATATGTCAGTTGCCTCTTGGGCCATACGCTATGCAGCTTCTCTCCCCGGAGTTATGATGGTTTTGAGCGGTATGAGCAATATGGAACAATTGGAAGACAATACTTCTTATATGCAAAATTTCCAACCTCTCAATGATAAAGAAAAACAAACTATTGAAGCAGCAGTCAAAGCTTTGCATGCCGCCATTGCAATTCCTTGCACGGCTTGCCGCTATTGTGTTGAATTTTGCCCAATGAAGATTGCAATTCCTGATTATTTTGCATTGTACAATGCCGAAAAACAGGAACGCTCCGACAAACCGTTTAATGCTCAACGCGTTTATTATGCCAATTTAATAAAAAAACACGGCAAAGCTTCCAGTTGTCTGGGATGTAAACTTTGTGAACAACATTGCCCGCAGCATATAGAAATCAGCAAATGGATAAAAGAAGTTGCTAAAACTTTTGAAGCATAATTTTTTGAGGCTTTACAATGACCGAAAAATTTGAAGATTTAGGCTTTGCCAAATTGGATATAAGCAGGGCTCAGCGCACAGGATTGCCTGAAACGATTTATTGCGCCGGAAAAGAAAAAGAACAATTGCTTAAAATTCTTCAATCTTTTCAACAGCAAAATTGCTCTGTTTTAGGCACACGCTGCTCGCAGGAACAAGCTGATTTTGTAAAAAAACACGGCTTGCCCATTAAATATGATAAAATATCCAGAATCATTAAGCTGGCAAATTCTTCTCTTCCGTCACTCAGCGGAAAAGTTGCCGTTTGTACAGCCGGCACCTCTGATTTGCCTGTTGCCGAAGAAGCGGCGCAGGTAGCTGAATTTTTCGGAGCTGAGGTTAACCGGCATTTTGATGTCGGTGTGGCAGGTATTCATCGGCTTTTTGCAAAATTGGAAGAAATCAGACAAGCTGATGTTATTATTGCCGTTGCGGGTATGGAAGGTGCCCTCCCCGGAGTTTTGGCAGGATTGGTTGATGCTCCCGTGATTGCAGTGCCGACCTCTGTCGGATATGGAGCTTTTTTTCAAGGACTGGCGCCTCTGCTGACCATGATAAACTCCTGCGCCGAAGGAGTTTCTGTCGTCAATATTGATAACGGTTTCGGAGCTGCTGTTTTAGCTTGTAAAATATTAAGGAGATTTACTAAACATGACTAAATATCTTTATTTTGAAGGTGCTTGCGGCATCAGCGGCGATATGGTTGTTGCTTCGCTGTTAGATTTGGGCGCAAACCGCGAACAACTGGATAAAGTGCTGAAAAGCTTGAATTTAGACGGTTTTGATTATACCGTTACCACAAAAAATTCATATAGTATAAGCGGTTGTGATTTTAAGGTTTCCTTACATCATCCCGAACATCATCATGAAGAGGGTTATCAACACCACCACAATCACCGCCACCTGTCTGATGTTTATGAAATTATCAACCGTGGAAATATGACAGATAATGCACGTAATTTGGCGAAAAAAATATTCTTAATAGTCGCTGAAGCAGAGAGCAAAGCTCACGGATGTCCTATTGAAGAAGTGCATTTTCATGAAGTAGGGGCTGTCGATTCAATTGTCGATATTGTTTCTGCCGCAGTTCTAATTGACGATTTGCATTTTGAAAACATTATTATTTCCGGCTTAAGCGAAGGAAGCGGATTTGTAAATTGCCAGCACGGAGCTCTGCCCGTTCCGGTACCGGCCGTTGCAAATATTGCCGCCCAATATAATATTGTCCTGCGTTCGACTTCAAATGAAGGAGAAATGGTCACGCCGACGGGAATTGCCATTGCCGCCGCAGTCTGCACTCAAAACAAACTTCCCGCTGCTTATAAAATCGAAAAAATCGGCATAGGTTTAGGCAAACGCGATTTTGGACACGCTAATTTTTTGCGCACAATGATTATTGAGGATAATACTGAAAATAATCAAACTTATATTATCGAAACCAATATAGATGATTCAACCGCCGAAGAATTGGCTTTAACGATGGAAAAACTATTTGCTGCCGGCGCCGCCGATGTGCATTTTGAACCGTGTTTCATGAAAAAGAATCGTCCGGCATATATGCTGAGAGTTATTACTTCTGCACGGCTTTTACCTGTAATTGAAGACATTATTTTCCGTAATACAACCACTATCGGATTACGAAAATACGCTGTCGAACGCAGCTGTATGGAACGTAAAATCATAAAAGTTCAATTGCCGTACGGCGAAGCTGAAGTTAAAAAATGTTGGATTAACGATATTGTGCGCTATAACCCCGAATATGAAAGCATTAAAACCTTGGCGGCTAAAACCGGTTTGGCTTTTCGTAAAATTTTTGATGAAGCAAGATATACGGCGGAAAAAAATGACAACGATTAACAAACTGGAAGAATATTTAACCAATCTTTCTTCGGAAGGCATAGCTTTGGCCTTTTCCGGCGGCGTTGACAGCACATTGTTGTTAGCAGTTTTAAGCAATTTATGTCAGAAAAAAGCTTTTCCGCTTGTCGCTCTGACAATGAATACGGTTTTGCAAAACGATAAAGAAAGTTTGGAAGCTCGAAATTTGGCTGAAAGTTTCAGCGTTAAACATCAAATGTTTACTTTCAGTCCTCTTTCCTTGCCAGAAGTCAGACATAATCTCGTAACACGTTGTTATCACTGTAAAAAGGCAATTTTCACAACTTTTATCGATTATATTCATAAAAACAATTTGAAATATTTGCTGGATGGAACCAATGCTGATGATTTAAACGTTTATCGTCCGGGGCGCAAAGCTTTGCACGAACTCGGCGTTATTTCTCCTTTGGCTGAACTTGGAATAAGTAAAGCTGAAATCCGCCATATGTCGGCAGAATTGGGATTGCCGACTGCCTCAAAACCAGCCGCTCCCTGTTTGGCAACCCGCTTTGAATATAATACTCTGCTTAATGAAAAACTTATCGAGCAAGTTAATAAGGGAGAAAATTTAATTAAAAATATGTTTCCCGATATCCCCAATATCCGTTTGCGTGTTCATAATAACCTTGCACGGATTGAAGTTTCAAAAGAACAATTGAATTTAGCAGCAAGTAAAGCGCAAGAAATTTCGCTTGCCCTCAAAAAACTCGGATTTGATTATGTAACACTCGATTTGGAAGGTTTTCGCTCGGGAAGTTTTGATTTAAAATTTAAAGGAATGTAAAATGACCGCAACATTATCTGCTTTATGGATGACCTCACTTTTAACCGCCGTTATTCACACTATAATGGGACCAGATCACTACCTGCCTTTTGTCGCCATCGGCAAAAGCCGCGGCTATCGTCTGAAAACAACTCTGTTATGGACTTTTATCTGCGGAATCGGACATATTGTCAGCGCATTGCTCATTGCTTTGGCTTTTATTTATTTTTCACATTGGTTAAGTGAAGAAAATTTCACTTGGATTGAAGATAACCGCGGAGATATAGCAGCTTATTCGCTGATTGGATTAGGAGCAGCCTACTTATTATGGGCCTTAAAACACCGTTGGCAGCATAAACATAATTTAAAACACCAGCATTTTCCCGTTAATGCAGACTCTAAAGATATTTCCGTATGGGTGCTGTTTATTATTTTTGTATTGGGACCGTGCGAAGCATTGCTGCCGATATTAACAGCTTCCAGTGTTTTGGGTGTTTATGCCGTAATTTCAAGCACAATCATTTTCTCAATAGCAACAATTTCAACTATGATGTTAGCCGTCACTTTGGGAACTCTCGGTATTAATGCTTTACGCTTTAACCGTTTAGAAGCTTATGCCCATGAAATTGCCGGAGGAACAATTATGGCTTGCGGTATTGCAATAATTTGCGGATTATAATAATATTTTTTCGACCACCTAAAGGAATAATTGCATGAAAAAATCATATTTTTACATAAGAGCAGCAATCGCTTGCATAGCAGGTATTTTGATTCTTTCAGCTTTCTTCGGAAAGTTTTATCCCATTAAGATTTTAGATATTCAATTTACGGCTTTATTACAGAGAATAATTGTCGATTTTTCGCTGTTTGCCGGATTTTTTCTAATCGGACTGCTGCTCATTACATTGCTTTTCGGACGTATTTATTGTTCGACCCTATGCCCTTTGGGACTGTTTCAAGAACTGTTGATAATTTTGTTCAGACGCAAAAACACCGTACAAAGAAATTATCCTTATAAATATTTTTTGGCTGCTCTCGTTTTCGGGCTATTATTAGGAGGGTCAGCTGTTTTAGTCAGATTCACAGATCCATATACTCTATTCGGCTCAGCTATAACCGGAACCGTATGGCCGGGAATGATTATTCTGCTTTTGATTGCTGTTCTTACTTTTTTGAAAGGAAGATTTTTTTGTTCTAATATATGTCCGGTCGGAGTTGTTTTAGGAATAATATCAAAACACACCGTCAATAAAATCTATATAAAAAAAGACAAATGTGTTTCATGCGGACTATGTGCTATGAAATGCCCTACCGGAAGTATTGATTTCAAAAATAAAAACGTTGATAATGAAACTTGCGTCAAATGCCTTAAATGTTTGGGCGGCTGCAAACGCAGCGGTATACATTATGGTCTGCCGGTTACCCAAAAAATTCCATTCAGTCCGAACCGCCGTAAAATATTAACAGCCGGTGCGGCGTTGGCTGTTTTGGCAATAGCTGCCGAAAGCGGTATAAAATTCGGCAAAAACATTGCCGCAAAAGTAAAAAAGATAATTCTACCGGCCGGAGCCGGCAACAGTACAGACTTTGCAAACCGCTGTTTGAATTGCAATCTTTGTGTTCAAAATTGCCCAATGAAAATTTTGAAAAAAGCAAACACGACTTACAGTACAGTTCATATTGACTATAATGACAACGGATTTTGCGATTATGACTGCAACAAATGCTCGTCCGTATGTCCGTCTGGAGCCATAAAACGTCTAACACTGCAAGAAAAACAAAACACACAAATCGGTTGGGCAGAAATTGACAAAGATATCTGTGTTAAATGCGGACTTTGCGCTATGAAATGCCCCAGACAAGCAATTACAAAAGAAAACGGCGAATTTCCGCTAATTAATACCGATATATGCATCGGATGCGGCGCCTGCAAAGCTGCCTGCCCTGTTAAAGCAATAACAATCAACGCCATTGAAAAACAACGTCAACTATAAAGGAGAACAGAAATGTCTTTAGGTTTAACTGAAATCGCTTTAATTTTAATTGTAGTATTGGTTCTTTTCGGAGGAAAACGTATTCCCGAACTGGCCAAAGCTCTTGGCAAAGCTCAATATGAATATAAAAAAGCAAAAGAAATGCTGCAAAACGAAGCCTTGGATTTAAAAAATACCGTTGAAAAAGCAGCGCAAGAAGAAGAAAAGAAAGATCAAAAATAAATGAATGATCAAGATGAAAGTTTGCTTTTGCATTTAGAAGCTCTACGTTCAATGCTCATTAGGTGTTTTGTATCTTTAGGCATTGGCTTGATACCTATGTTTTTAGCAGCTCCTTACTGCCTGAAAGGTCTGATTGGCATTATTATCGGCAACAATAAAGTTTCACTGAACTATTTTTCACCGATGGAAGTTTTTATTTTACAAATAAAAATTGCCGTGGTTTTAGATTTATTGATTTGTTTTCCTTATATAGCCAAACAGATTTGGAACTTTCTGCTGCCGGCTTTGTATGATAATGAGCGTAAATTTATTAAATCAATTGTTTTATTTTCATCTTCGTTATTCATAATCGGGGTTATATTTTGCATATTTTTCATACTGCCCTTAATTATAAATTTCGGACTTAGTTTTGCCTCCTCCGACATTCATGCCGTTTTTGGAATTTCAAACATAATCGGATTATCATTAATGTTATCGGTTATTTTTGGACTAATGTTTCAATTTCCGTTGATAACTTATTCATTAATACGTTCTGGAATAGTTTCTCTCTCCGGAATAAGCAGCAAACGCCCTTATATTTTTGTGGGGATTTTAATTATGTCGGGATTATTAACCCCGCCGGACATTGTCAGCCAGCTTATGCTGACATTTCCGACTTATTTATTATTTGAGGCCGGATTATTCGCTGCACGCAAATACAAAACAGACGGAGAATAAAAAATGCTTATGTGGTATATAATTTTATTGGTTACAATTATTGCAACTTTAAGCGGTTTGTTATATGTCGGCAACCGTGTTTCTAAATTTTGCATTTTTCCGCAAAAATGGGCAAGTACGCCTAAACGCCAAAAACTTTTCAGTTTTATTTTAGTTTTATTGTTTTTTGCGGCAGTAAGTGCTTGGCTAAATTTAATGAATGCAGTTATCTGTTTGCTTCATTTTGCGGTTATTTGGCTTGTATGCGATTTCATTTTTTACCTGATAAAAATGATACGTAAAAAAACATTCAAACGTTATTACGCAGGATTAGCTGCAATTTTGCTCTCTCTTATTGCGCTGGCTGCCGGCTGGCATCTAGACCACAATGTTTGGAAAACAGCTTATTCCATACAAACAGAAAAAAATATCGAAAATTTACATATTGTTTATTTTGCTGATTCTCATATCGGCACAACGTTTGACGGACAAACATTTGAAAAGCATACTGCCGAAATGCAAAAACAAAACCCTGATATCGTTTTTATCGTCGGAGATTTTGTTGATGACGGAACCAGCCGCGCCGATATGATTGCCGCTTGTCAAGCATTGGGTAAAATGAAAACAAAGTATGGAGTTTATTTTGTTTTCGGTAATCATGACAAAGGCTATTACTCACCTGAAATAAGAGGATTTGACGGCAATGATCTTATTGTCGAACTTGAAAAAAACAATGTTAAAGTTTTGCAAGATGAAGCCGTTTTAATTAATAATATGTTTTATGTTTTAGGACGAAAAGACTTATCTGAATTTCACAGAGGAAGTTCAAGAGCCAATATGCAAAAATTGACGGAAGAATTGGATAAAAACAAATTTATCATTGTTCTTGATCATCAGCCTGCTGATTACAAACAACAAGCAAATGCACAAGTTGATTTGGTTATTTCGGGACATACTCACGGCGGACAATTATTTCCTCTCAACAAAGTGGGAGAATGGATAGGAGCAAATGATAAAACATACGGCTACGAACGACAAAAATTGACTGATTTTATTGTTACTTCCGGCTTGTCCGATTGGGCAATAAAGTTTAAAACCGGAACCAAATCCGAATTTGTTGTTATTGATATAAAACAATAATTTATATTTTACTC
>CAVIWQ010000004.1:26782-34961 GCA_963646605.1 Bacteroidaceae bacterium | reverse complement strand
AAGCCTTAAAAGCTTATATTTTAAGTAATTTCTTTTATTATTTTAAATATATTTAATTTTATATCTATGACAGAAAAAATAATTTCTTCCTCAGACGTGAGATTGTGGAAACACAGTGTTATCGGTAGTGTTTTCAGAGGTGTGAAAGGATTGTATGAGTATCCTGTTGTTTATACCGATGGTTTGATTTCTCGTTGCAAGAAAGACAAGGCAGGGCGTAAACCATGGGGTATTTTGTTCCGCAATCGTATTGTTGCGTTGAATGATGCTCCTGAGAAAATGACTTTTGCAGCTGCAGAGCACTATTGTCAAGATGCAGTTTTTGCCGGAGAATATTGCGTTATTGAGGATTTTGAGTTGTTGGAACGACTGAATAAACAGATTTATAAAATAAATCGTTTATTGCAGGAACTCGGAGGTACACCGTTGAAAAATGATTATTATTTGTCACGTACGGTTTGTGCTCGAGGACATGATGTAGTGAAGATGAATGGTCTTAAGAATCGCAATATTCGCTATGCTGCTCCTGAAGACAGAGTTTGCTTTCGTCCAATGATTGATTTGAGATTGTATTTTCGTTAACTGTAAAAAAAGCCTTGTTGGTATCAACAAGGCTTTTTTTATTGGCTTATTTATAAGCAGAATATTGTGCATGTATATTTTGTAAAGCGCGCAAAATATCGTTGTCTTTAAATAAATAGGAACAATCCTTCGGATAAGGATGATTTAATAACAGCTTAACAGGCATTGTTTTAATTTTTGCCGGTAAAAAATGTCGGCAAAAGGCATAAAGAGAGGCATTAACCGCCAATTCTGAAGAAGTATCGTATCCTATTTGTGACAGCATTTTAACGATATTTTTTTCACTGGAAGAATTATTTCCATACCATATACCTATATTTTCGTCAGCTAATGTTTTCCAGGGAAAGGCTTTCCCCGGATCCGGTTTTCTTAAAGGCGCAATATCGGAATGCCCGACAATCATTTCGGGCGATATTTGCCAGCGTTCGATTATTTGATGGCATAACAGACACAAAGCTTTAATTTGTTTTTTGTTGAAAGCACTTTGTCCAAGTGTGCGGTGGCAGACTTCTATTCCTATTGAACGTGAATTTATATCGTCTAGCCCTCGCCAGCTGCTTATTCCTGCTTGCCACGCACGGTTTTCTTCTTCAACGCAATTGTAGATTGTTCCATTATAATCAACAACATAATGCGTACTCAGCTGCAGTTCGTCAAGCCTGCGGATTCCTTCTTCGGCGCTATGCGCCATTGAATGAATAACCAACATCTCAATAGGGTATTTCCTTTGGTTATAGTGAGATAAAGACGCTTTTTTACAGACAAATTGTTGATAATTCAATGCCAAAATCTCCAG
This sequence comes from Bacteroidaceae bacterium, assembly GCA_963646605.1. Lineage (GTDB taxonomy): Bacteria > Pseudomonadota > Alphaproteobacteria > RF32 > CAG-239 > JAFUYI01. Next base: position 33,583 of record CAVIWQ010000004.1, on the reverse strand, counting down.
ATTGCTTTATTTGATTACGATGGCAAAAACGTCGATAACTAAAGTAAAATTTTTCATTATCGTAAGTATCTATACCTGATAGAGAGACATTTGCCACACCTGACAAGTTTAAGCGGTGCTTTACATATTGTTCTAAATCGCATAGATATTGTCCATTATCAATAGGAGTAAAAAATTCTGCATTTTCATTGTCTTGTTGAATAAATAAATCCCGCATATCATCGTGAACTGCAAAATTTTGTTTTTGGAGGCATGGACCGATTGCAGCAGCTATTTCATGCAGATTTGCGCCGTGTTCCAGCATGATTTTTAATGTGTTTTCTACAACGCCGCCCAAAGCTCCCCGCCAACCGGCGTGTGCCGCTCCGATAATACCGTTTTTGTAATCGGCTAAAAGCACGGGAATGCAATCTGCCGTTGTTATTCCCAAAATCACTCCAGATTTATCGGTTACAACTCCATCGGCCTCTATTTGGTATTGTGATGGTTTATCTAAAAAAACAGATTTTGCTGTATGTGCCTGCTTTAAGCGTACAATTCTTTTTCCTGATAATCCGTAATAGGCGCCTGCAACATTTAAATTTTTAATTAAATTTTGCGGATTGTCAGAACCGCGGTAATTAAAATTTAAGCTGTTGTATATTCCTTTTGAAAAACCGCCCGTACGCCCGAAGAAAGCATGTTTTGTCAAAGGCAGATTAGGAGCGTTGTATATGTGCGGCATTATTCTATAACCTCAAAAACAGTTTTTCCGGGAGCCGGATTTTTATCACTGATGAAAATGTTGCGGCGAAGGGTTTCGGCTGCTTGTTCATAATCACTTTCATTTTCTGCGTGTACAAAGGCTAAAGGTGTTTCCTCGTCAACATAATCGCCAATCTGACAGAACCCTGAAAATCCGGTTGCGTAATCAATAGACTGATCAGGATTTGTTCGGCCTCCTTTAAGAGATACAACGCCCAACCCTATATTACGGGTATTCATGCCGGAAATATAACCGGAAGTTTGTGCAAAGACAGGAAGTTTCAGCTGACTTGCCGGCAGATATTTTTCGGGATTTTCAATAAAATCATTTGGACCGCCGAGAGTGCTTACCATACGGGCAAAAATTTCAACGGCTTTTCCTGATTCAAGATTTTGACGCAATTGTTGTTTTGCAGCTTCGACAGTTGTGAAAAGCTTGGCTTGAACGAGCAAGTTAGCGGTTAATTCCATGGTTATCGAATCAAGACGGGGATCAATATTGATGTTTTTGAGATAATTTACAGCTTCAAGCATTTCGACAGCATTTCCGGCAGTTGTTCCCAAAACCTGATTCATATCCGTTAAAAGAGCTTTGGTTCCGGTTTCGGCATTGTTTGCAACACTGACGATAGATTTTGCCAAAGCTTGCGCATCTTCAAGACTTCCCATAAAAGCGCCGTTTCCGCATTTTAAATCCATAATCAAATAATCAAGTCCGGCTGCTAATTTTTTAGATAAAACCGAAGCTGTAATCAGCGGAATTGATTCAACTGTGCCGCTCACATCACGAATTGCATAAATTTTTTTGTCTGCCGGAGCCAAATTGCCGGTTTGTCCGATAATAGCGCAGCCGACTTCTTTTACCGTTTTACGGAACAGTTCATTGGACGGGCAGGTTTGATATCCGGGGATAGAATCGAATTTGTCCAAAGTTCCGCCGGTATGTCCCAATCCCCGTCCCGAAATCATGGGAACATAAGCTCCGCAAGAAGCAAGAAGCGGAGCCAGCATCAAACTGACTTTATCTCCGACACCGCCTGTGGAGTGTTTGTCTACGGCAGGACCGTTCAAATCGTTCCATTTCAGAATATCGCCTGAATCTCTCATGCTGAGCGTTAATGCGGTGGTTTCAGCTTTAGTCATACCGTTCAAAAAAACAGCCATGGTCAGAGAGGCAATTTGGCAGTCGGCTATTTCACCGTTTGTAATGCCTTTTATAAAGGCATTGATTTCATCAGCTGAAAGTTCTTGTTTGTCGCGTTTTTTGCGAATTAATTCTTGTGGTAACATATCAACACCCCTTTTTTATAACTTGAATTAAATTATCGAGCAAAGAACTGGCACCTATTCTGAAATGCTGCGGAACCGGCCAATCTTCGCCCAATATGGATTGTGCCAAAATAAAATATTGTCTTGCCTGCTCAAAATTTTTAATGCCGCCGCTGGCTTTAAAACCAACATTGCGCGGTGTTTCTCTGATAACTTCCAAAATTGCGTTTGCCGCATCAGTAGTCGCTGAAATTTCAGTTTTTCCGGTTGAAGTTTTGAGAAAGTTTATATTGTATTCCAAACAAAGACGGCAGGCCTCTTTTAAGTTTGATATATGAGGAAAAGCACCGCTTTCAAGGATTATTTTTATTTGTTTTCCATTGGCTTCTTTGGTGACGCATTCCATGAAATGCCGGCAGATATCGGTTTTTCCTGACAAAAAATCTTTATAAGGAAATACGGCATCGATTTCATCAGCCCCAAAAGCTTTGGCTTTTTTTATTTCTTCGGCAATTCCTTTAAAATCTGTTCCGCCGGCTGGAAAATTAACGACAGTAGCAATTTTTATGCCTTGTCCGTCAAGTAGTTTTTGTGCCAATGGTATAAATTTTGAATATACGCAGACGGCAGCCACTTTGCCGTATGGTGTACATGCCTTTTCACATAATTTTGTTATTGCCGTTTCGTTGTCATCTTTATTTAATGAAGTTAAATCTAGTCCGGCAATAAGTTTTTGAGCCATTTCAAAATCACGCATATTTATTTCTCCAAAAGATAAGCTTTGATTAAAGAAGTTAATCCGGCTGAAGCTTTGGCGGCTCCGGCCAAAGTTTCTTCATGACTGAGAGGCGTTGTCTGCATTCCGGTTCCAAAATTTGTTATGGCGGAAAAAGCCAATACTTTTATACCGCAATGAACAGCGGCAATAACTTCGGGGACAGTCGACATACCGACAGCATCGGCTCCGAGAGTGCGAAAGGCTTTAATTTCGGCGGCTGTTTCAAAATTCGGTCCCAAAACCATCAAATAGACGCCTTCGTGTAATTTTATGTCGGCAGCAGTTGCTATTTTGCGGATTTTTTTGCGCAATTCAAAATCATAAGCATTGCTCATATCCACAAAACGCGGTCCTGTTTTTTCGTCATTTGGACCAATCAGCGGATTTTGTCCCGAGAAGTTTATATGGTCGCTGATAAGCATAATTTCTCCGGGGGCAAAATCAGGATTGAGAGAACCGGCGGCGTTGGTGACAATAAGTTCTTTGATGCCCACATATTTTAAAGCATGAATAACCTCGGCAATTACAGATGGGCGGTGTCCTTCATAAAGATGAAAACGCCCCTGCATACAAAGAATCTCGCGTTCTCCAAGAGTTCCGATAATCATTCGCCCTTGATGGCCGGCAACAGTGCTTTGCGGAAAACCTTCAATTTCGTGATAATCAATAACCAGAGGGTTTGAAATGCCGTCAGCCAAATTTCCAAGTCCAGAACCGAGGATTAAAGCGGTTTCCGGAGTTCGGCCTTTCAACATTTTTTTTAATTGTTGCAAATTTATCATCTTAAAATTCCTCAAAAGCATACGGTAACAAATCGGATATTGAAAAAGAACGGAAATTGTTATTTGTATCGGCTGTGATAATTTCGGTTTCTTGGGTCGAAAATTCTTTTATTCTTTGCAGGCAGGCACCGCATGGGGTAACTAAAGCCTGTCCGTCGGAAACAACCATAATTTTTATTATTTTACGCGCTCCGGCAGCCGCCATCGCGGCAATGGCGCCGGCTTCGGCGCAAGTTCCGCAGGGATAAGAAATATTTTCCGTGTTGCACCCTGCATATATGTTGCCGTCATCTGCCAATACGGCGGCTCCTACTTTGAAATGGGAATAAGGAGCATAAGCATTTTGCATTGCTTGAAAGGCTTTATCAAAGAGCTGTTGATTTTTTTTCATGTTATGACTTGACCTTAAATGTTTTATTAATCAATATAAGGGGTATAATATGTCATGATTGTACATTTAGCAAAGATTATTTTCACTTATACCGCCGATGACGCAATATCGGCAGACGAAGAAGGATGAGCAATGTTTAAAAAAATATTTTTCGGATCTTTGACAGTTGTTATTTTAGCGGTTGTCGGCGCCACAGTCTATTTGAATATGATTGATTGGAACGAGCACAAAGCCGTTATTGCCAAACAATTTTCCGAGGCTACGGGCAAACAGGTCGCTTTTAATGGTTCTGTAAGTTTTAATATTTTCCCAACTCCTTCTTTGGAAGCTGCGGATATTGATGTTTACAATCTTGATGCTTCGGGCAAACAAGTTGCTTTGGTGAAAATTCAAAAATTGGTTGCTTCTTTGTCTGTACGCTCTCTTTTGCAAGGGCGCGTTAATGTTGAAAATATGAAAGTGATAAATCCTGAGATTTTCATTGAAGCGTATGATGACGGAACACTTAATTGGCAGTCGGGAGCCGGAAATAATCAGGATTTTTCAATTAAAAATGTTGAAGTTTCTTTCGGCAGCGTTTTGTTGGACAATGCAAAGGTGCATTTTATCGATCGTTTGTATGATGTTGACACTTTGGTCAGCAATATCAATGCCGAAGTTATTGCCGGCAGTCTTTTTGGACCATATAGAATCGAAGGAAGCTATATTAAGGACGGAAATCCGGGGGGATTTGCAATTGACCTCGGCAAATTTTCAGATAGTTTTGCCACTTCGGTTAATGCGGTTATCAGCCATCCGCAGTCAGAAAGCTATGTTCGTTTTGATGGAACGGTTTTGTTGAAAAACGATGCTGTTAACGGAAATATTACGGTTGAATCTAAAAATCCGGTCAATTTTGTAAATTCTTTATTTAAAAAAGCCGAAATATCAGAAGATTACGAACATCCGTTAGCCATGTCTTTAGCTGTTAAGAGTGATAAAAGCCAAATTGCTTTGTCTAATATTGTGATAAAATATGCGGGCAGCGCCGGCGCGGGAAATATTTTAATTCCGCGGACTGAAACTCAAATCGGTGAAACAGGGATGGAACGCCGTCGTATAGATATGGCATTTAATATGGCCGAATTTAACTTGGATCCGGCTTTGCAGCTGATTGAAGATTTTTTGAAGAAATATGATGGTCAGGATTATGTGCCGGAATATAATTTTGACATTATTGCCGATTTGAAAGCGGTAAAAACCACTTATAAAAATCAGGTTATCCGTGATTTGGATTTGAGCGTCGATTTTATGAATAATGTTTTGTCTGTTCAAAATCTGTCGGCGCAGCTGCCGTTTGACGGTATAGCAAAAGCTAAAGGCGAATTATATGCTGTTGAAAAAGTTATGACTTATAATTTTGATATTGAAGCCAGCAGTCCAGATTTTGCTAAAACGGTAAATTGGCTGGGGTATAATTTGCAGCCTCTATCTAAAAATATTTACAAAAAAACCTCTGCTAAATTTACTTTAGCGGGGACTTTACAAACCATTAAAATGGCTCCGTTTATCTTAAATGTCGATAAAACGGGAATTAACGGCAAGTTGGCTATGGTTCGCGGAAAAGAAAATAAATATTTTATTATTGCTGAAGCCGACAATATAAATTTTGACAATTACATAGAAAATATGCCGGAAGATATTGCTTCAGCCGATTTTTCAGACAAAGTCAACTATCGTTTTAAGCAGCTTGAGTTTTTGAAAGACAAAGATGTCCAATTCAGATTGAATTTGAACTCCGGAATCTGGGGAAAGATTCCGTTTGAAAAATTGGCGGCAGACGGCGTTCTCAAAAACGGCGTTTTAAAGTTAAGCGGTTTATCCTTGGGCGATGTTGCCAGTGCTCAAATTGCCGCCCGCGGTGAAATAAGCGGTTTCGGAGATGAAATTCAGTTCAAAAATCTCAATTACGGAATTTCAGTAAAAGATAATGCCGCTTTTACCGAAAGAATGGGAATAAGCCTGCCGAAAATCAAATTTAATAATTTATTGCAATTTACTTCAAAAGGCGTCATTACCGGCGGTCTTAAACGTATGGCTGTCAAATCTTCATCAAAGCTGGGTGATGTTGATGCGGCTTATAAAGGTGAAATAAGCAAAAATGAAGGAAAGTATGATTTAAATGGCAAAATTGAATTGCGAAATAATGATTTTGTTAGAATGCTGAATAATTTTTCAATTAATTACAATCCTGAATATCCATTGGGATTATTAAAATTTTCAGCTGACATCAAAGGTAATTCATCAGCTCTATTATTGAAAAATTTAAATGCCAATATCGGGGCTAATAATTTCGCAGGTGAATTATTGTTTATTGAAAAAGAAGGCCGAAATGTTTTTAAGGCTAATTTAAATATCAATAAATTTGAATTTGAGCGCTTTTTCTATAATACAAACACTCGTGCGGAATTGAGTGCATTTCGTCCTAAGGGCGAAAAAGTTCCGTTCTTATCTAAACCTTTGCTGAGCAAAGCAAAAATAGATTATGATTGGAGCAAAGATTTGGATATTGAGGCTAAAATTAATGCCGGAAAACTTACTTTGCGGGATCAGAATTTGACTAATGCTTCGTGGATTATGGTTTTGAACAAGCAGGTGTTAAAAGTTGCTCAATTTACGGCTGAAAAAGATAAAGGAATTGTCAATGCTGATTTTGAACTTAATATTCCTGACGGAAACAAATTAATCGGTAAACTGAATTTGTCTAATATAAATTTGAATAAGGATGAATGGAGCGGTTTGACCTATGGTTTGCTTGCGGGGCAGCTTTCAGCGGATGTTTCTTTTGACACTTCAGC
>CAVIWQ010000004.1:13343-26772 GCA_963646605.1 Bacteroidaceae bacterium | reverse complement strand
CTTATGGCACAGCTTTCGGGAAAAGGTACGTTCAAAATTGAAAAACCGACAGTCAAAGGATGGAATTTGGGTGTTATTGAAGCCGATTTGGAAAAAAGAAGCTTGGCAGACGGTTTCAAAGCTTTGGTTCAGGAAAACTTGAGCCGCGGCGAAACAATCTTTAATTTGATAAACGGCGAATTTACCGTCGATAATGGTAATTTCAATCTTAGAAAAACAATATTCGACGGTGATACGTACAGTGTGGAAATGACTGCCGATGGCAACTTGCCGTCTTGGAACGGAAATGCTTTATGCCATGCTAATTTTAGAGGGTTGGAAAATGTTTCAGGCTTCGACTTTACGTATGACGGAGGCATAAATGCTCCATCGCTTGAAACGGATGTTTCACGCGTTACGGATGTTTATACTGCGCATTTGCAAAAAGCGGCTGCTGAGGCCAAAGCTGCCGAAGATGCAAAAGTTAAAAAATACCGTGATTTAATGGCGGAACAGCAGGAACGGGCGGAAAAATTCAGAAAACGTCTGAATGAGACGATTTTGCCTGAATATAAGATTGTTTCAGCTAAAACTTCTGATGAAAAAATGAAACGCTACTATTCAACCGTAAGCCGCCAAATCAATAAAGCAAATTCTGATATCGGTGAAATTATTTCGAAAAAGAATATGGTGGATATTGATGATGAAGTTATTGCTTCATTAAAAGAACAAAATGATTCTGTGGAAGAACAGCTGAGCAAGATTGAAAGAGATATTACATCTATTCATGCTCAAGATGTCCGCTTGCGCATTAACCAAAATTTTGCGGCGATTTCTGAGATGTCAAACAAAGCGCAGAATCTTCCGACCAAATTGCTTGAAGCCAGCGGAAAATTCGGAGAACGTTTGGCCGCCATCAGTACAGGATATGTTTTGGAAAGAGATGATGAAGCTGAGGCTATGCGTAAAAAATTGGAAAATCTGGTCGGTGAAATTGATATGGCTTCCCAGCAGGCTTCGCGTGATAATGTGGTTGCCAGAGGAATAACGGATATTGAAGTTTTGGAAAATTATGCAACCGATTTTGCAAAAATTCGCAAAAATATCAGTGAAAAATCAACAGCTGCGGAGCAAACCCTTCGTGCATATCAAATCAATATTGATGCCAAAATAAAAAATGAAGAACAGTCGTACAGACAGCGTTTGCATGATGAAGCCGTTCAGAGAAAAATAAACGAAAATACCGGACAAATAACGACCGCCGGCGGGCGAACAGAAAAAGTTGAACGCAATCTTGATGAAATAGCTCGTTCGGAACAGGCTCTTCGCCAACAAGGACAGGTTTTGGATTTTAGTAAAGATACACCAAAGGGAATTGTTGTTCGCAATCAATAAAATAAAGGCCGGATTTCCGGCTTTTGTTTTATTGCCACAAAAACGGTGGACTAAAACTTAAATGACTTGTCGATATGGTTTTTGGTGCTATATTTTATTACATTAACAAACTGATTATTTTTGGAGATTTTGATGTTTAGAAAACCTGAGGTATGTATCCTTCCCGTAGCGGGATTGTCAACACGCAATCTGCCGGCGACAAAAGTTTTGCACAAAGGATTTTTAACTTTAAACAGCCTGCCTATAATTCAATATGCGGTGAATGCCTGTGCAGAAATAGGAATTAAAGAGATAGTATTTGTTTATAGCGATCAGTCATGCAGACATTTATTTGAAAGCTATTATAAGCCATATCCGTGGTTGGAAGAGCATTTAAGAGAAAAAGGCAAAATGGATTTGCTGAAAGTTGTGCAGGAAATTATTCCCGAGGGAATGAAATTTCATTTTGCTGAGCAGAAAGAGCCAAAAGGCAACGGACACGCTGTTTTGATGGCAAAAGAATATGTCGGCGACCGTGATTTTGTAGTTATGTGGCCTGATGATGTTTATATAAATGTTCATGGCGGAGCCGGAATTTTACGTCAATTGCTTGATGTTTACGAACAGGAAGGCGGTATGGTGGAAAATATTATGGAATTTCCACGTGAAGAAATGGTGCGTTATGGCGCATTGATTGGCGCAGTTCGTGATGGAAGAATTGTCCGTGCTAAAGGAAAAATCGAAAAACCGTCTTTTGAAAATGTTCCTTCAAATTATGCCAGCATGGGACCTTATATTATGCCTAATGAAATTATGGATATTTTGCCGGAAGTACAAAAAGGAACAAACGGTGAAATCAATTTGGCGGATGCAGCCGGACTTGCAGCAGCCAGAGGAATGAAGCTGACCGGTGTGTTATGTGATACAATGCGTTTTGATTGCGGAACAAATGCCGAATTGGCTAAATCAAATCTTAAATTGTCATTAATGCGTAATCCTGATTTGCGGGCTTATTGCCGAGAATTGTTAGATACAATGCTGGTCTAATTGAATTGTTCTAAATTAAAAAGCACCGTGTTACGGTGCTTTTTTCGTTTTAATCCATACAATCTTTGTTTGCTGCAAAGAAAAAAGTGCTTGAAAAAACAGAAATAAAGGTGTAAACAATCCTCTGTTTGATTGGCACCCCTGGAGGTCAATCAAATGTCTTAATTAAATTTTTAAGGATAAGAAAATGACAGATATTACATTTAATGCTGAAAAGCGCGAGAAAGCAGGTAAGGGGGCAGCTCGGGCATGTCGTCGTGAAGGCCGTGTTCCTGCCGTTATCTATGGTAACAAACAAGAGCCGGTTATGATCAGCCTGCATCCAGTTGAGCTCGAAAAAGCTTTGGATTTGGTTGGTTTTTATGATGCTGATATTGAAATTGTTCTCGATGGCAAAAAAATTAAAGTTTCTTGTCAGGATGTACAATTTCATCCGGTTTCTGACAAGCCGATTCACGTTGACTTTCTCAGAAAATAAGTTTTAAATTTTTTCGGAGCGTATTGACAGGTGTACTTTCCTCTTTTACAGGGGAAATGAAAAGGCAAAACGCTCCGAAAATTTATTTTAAATTCCGGAGAAAAATATGTTTTTAATTGTCGGTTTGGGCAATCCTGGGGCAGAATATGCAGGAACTCGCCATAATGCAGGTTTTTTGGCGGTTGATGTCATAGCCGAAAAGTATGGTTTCGGTGTGTGGCGTGAAAAGTTTGATGGTTTGATTGCCGAAGGGCGTATTGATAACGAGAAAGTATATTTGCTCAAGCCTCAAACTTTTATGAATCTGTCTGGAAATTCAGTTGGAAAGGCCGCTTTATTTTATAAAATATTACCGGAACATATTATTGTTATTCATGATGATATGGATCTTGATATCAGTAAAATAAAAGCCAAAACCGGCGGAGGAGCCGGCGGGCATAACGGTTTGAAAAGTATAGATGCGCATATTACAAATGCTTATCATCGTGTGCGCCTTGGTGTTGGGCATCCTGCAGGACAAGGCGAAGCTGTGGTTAATTATGTGCTTTCGCGTTTTTCTAAAAATGAGCAAGACCATTTATATCATAATATAAATGTAGTAGCCGATAATATCGGAATTTTAATGCATGACGGAATGGCGGCTTTCAGTAATAAAATAGGTATGTTGCAACATAAATAAAGGAGATAGAGATGGGTTTTAATTGTGGAATAGTGGGATTGCCGAATGTTGGCAAGTCAACTTTGTTTAATGCTTTAACGCAAACAATTGCCGCGCAGGCTGCAAATTTTCCTTTTTGCACAATTGAACCCAATACCGGAAGAGTTGCAGTTCCTGATGAACGTTTAGATAAACTAGTTGAATTGGTACAGCCGAAAAATGTTGTTCCGACTCAGTTAGAGTTTGTTGATATTGCCGGTTTGGTTAAAGGCGCTTCAAAAGGCGAAGGGTTAGGAAACCAATTTTTAGCTAATATTCGTGAAGTTGACGCTGTTATACATGTTTTGCGTTGTTTTGAAGATGATAATATTACCCATGTAGAGGGCAGTGTTGACCCTATAAGAGATGCCGAAATTGTAGAAACAGAATTAATGCTTGCTGATTTAGAGTCTTTGGAAAAGCGTTATGAGCAGACAGTTAAGAAAGCACGCGGAGGAGATAAAGAATCAATAGTACGGCAAGCAGTTATGGAACCGATTATTGCGGCTTTGAAGGCAGGAAAGCCTGCAAGAACTGCTGCTCCCGATGCTTCCAATAAAGATGCGCAAAGAGAATATAAAATGCTGCAGTTGTTAACGGCCAAACCTGTTTTGTATGTTTGTAATGTTGATGAAAATTCGGCGGCAAACGGAAATGCTTTTTCAGATAAAGTGGCGGAAAAAGCAGCAGCCGAAGGGGCAAAATCTGTTGTTATTTCGGCTGCAATAGAATCGGAAGTGGCTCAGTTGGAAGATAAAGCTGAACAGCAGGAATTTTTGGAAACGCTGGGGCTTAGCGAAACCGGACTTTCAAAAATTATTCGCGCCGGTTATGAACTTTTGGGCTTGCAGACTTACTTTACTGCGGGACCGAAAGAGGTTCGCGCATGGACATTTTTGAAGGGTTCAAAGGCCCCGCAATGCGCCGGTATTATTCACTCCGATTTTGAACGTGGTTTTATTCGTGCCGAAACAATTTCTTATGATGACTATATACGTTTGGGCGGAGAACAAGCTTGTAAAGAAGCTGGAAAAATGCGCTCCGAAGGCAAAGATTATGTTGTGCAAGATGGGGATTTGCTTAATTTTCTGTTTAATGTTTAGATTTAAAAACAATAAAACCGCTCATTTGAGCGGTTTTATTGTTTATGCGACTCTGTTTTTAAACTGGCTTTTTTATTTATATCCGTGTAACATCAGTAATAGGGGATTTTTATAACGGAGTATTAAAGTATGAAAGCTTTTTTAACTAAAGCCGCATCTGTATTGACATGCGGGATAGCTTTATTACCGCAAACGGCTCATGCCGATGTAATGGGGTGGAATGATTTAAAAGATGCCGTTAATGCGGGACAATCTATTTCTTTGGGAATAGACATAGACGCTGCCGGAAATGTGCCAGAATGGAACGGAGGCAAAGAAACAGTCGTTGGCAATAACTATAAAATAATCGGAAACAATTATAACGGTTTTGTAGTTAATAACGGCTCTTTATCTTTTTCAAATTTAGAAGGGAAGGGGTTTAACCGCTTTTTGAGCAATCTGTCAACCGGAATTGATCCAGATGGCGATGGTGAAATGTATTCGGTTTCGGTTGATAATAGTACGCTAAAAGAAAATTCCTTGGTATTTGCAGATGGCAAAGGCGGCGGTGCTATATATAATAACGGTGAATTAAAAGTAAGTAATACGGAATTTGAAGCTAATAGTGTTATAGCTGCTCGTGATGGTGCAGCTTGGAGCGGAATGGGTGGTGCTATTCATAATGACGGAAAGGCGGAGATAGAAAATTCTGCTTTTACGAGTAATTCTGCAGAAAAAGGCGGAGCAATATATAACAGCGGTATATTGACTGTGACCGGTGGAAAGTTTGAAGGTAATAAGGCTTCTTCAGGCGGAGCGATTTATTCTACCGGCAATCTTATTTTAAATTCAGGAAGCGGTTTGTCTTTTTCTGGTAATACAAATGAACTTCTTGGCGAATATAATGATATTTATATGGATAATGCTGATCTTTCGATTAATGCCGATGGCGGTGATGTAATGTTTGAAGGCGGCATTTATGGGCAGAATTATAATATTGATATAAATGGAAGCAAAGAAAACAAAGTAACGGTTAAAAGGTACGGAATTGTAAGTGCAGATTCAGTTACGTTAAATAGCACAACATTGGAGCTTTTTAATGGTATTCAGGAAACTCCTTCATATATGGCTCCATCAATGAGAATAGGCGACTTTACTTTTGAAAATTCTCCTACGCTTTTGCTAAACGTATATATTTCCCATCCTGAAACAGGTGCGCCGTCTTCACCTTATATTGAAGCTTCCGGTGATGTTAAGGGAAGTGCAAATATAGTTATTAAGCCGGATACGGATCAAGTTTTGTCTCCCAATCAATCATTGGTTTTCTTAAAAGCGCCGAATGATGATTTATCAACTGAAACAAGTTTTAAGGTTAGCCGTGTTTTTCTCAGTCCGTATATGTGGGATACAAAAGTTGAATACGGTGATGGTGTAGGAAGTACATGGTATATATATATGACTGAAGAACTGAATAATAGCGGCGATGGAAGCAGAATTTTGACACCTGAGATTGTTGCGTATATCGGGGCTCAGGGAATTGCTTTGGAACAGCATCGCAACATGGTGACCAGCATTCGCGATAAGGTTGCGTCCAACAAATTTCCTGCGCAAGGAAAATATGGAATGTATGAAGACCATTACCGCAATCAAACTGGGTTGAATATGTGGTTTAATCCGATATACAGTTATTCGTCTTTAAGTTCGCCGGTTGATTGGACGGCCGATATTATGGGGGCTGATATGGGGTTTGATATTCAAGGTGATATTTCTAACAAACTAGGTATTTTTGCTTCTTATCGGTATGGTGATTATGACTTCAGCGGAAAAGGCGAAAAGTTTGCTTCGCCGCTTGGAAGTAATATTGAAGACAATAGTTTTATGGTCGGCTTATATTATAGATATGATCATGATAATTTTTGGAGTTTTTCAACACTCTACGGCGGAAACCACAGTATGGATATTTCTGTTGACGACAATGCTGTTTCGGAAAGCGCAAAAGCAACACAGTTTGGCGGAAGTTTTGAAATAGGACATACTTTTGTCCCAAGTTATAATCTCACTCTAGAACCGTCTTTAGGCGTTTTTTATACTATGATTGATGTGGACGGTATCAATGATGATTACGGAAAAACAGCTGAATATGATACATTGCACGAATTTGAAGGCGAAGCAGCTTTGAAGTTAGAAAAAACTTTTGATTATGGCTATGGTTATGGAAAAATTTATTTGAAACCAAGTCTCATTCAGACTTTTGCAATCGGAAACAGTGTTACTATAAACGGTTCGAAAGATGTGGATACTTCTGAAGATCAAACTTTGGGACGAATTGAAATCGGCGGAAGATATGCCATTGACAGCAAAATGAGCTTGTACGGCTATATAAATTACACAAGCGGCAGCGACTATGAAAATATGGCCACCGGAATAGGTTTTAATTATCGTCTGCAGTGATGCATTCAGATAAAAAGGAGGGGTTTTCCCTCCTTTTTTATACTTTGTAAAATGTTTCAAAAAGGTTAATAAATGGTTAAATTTAAGTGTTGCATTGATAAGTAATTTTGTCAAATTTGCGTCTACTTTTAAGCGTTTTTTCGGAGCATTTTGAATCGGGACAAGCGTTGCAAGTTTTTGTAAAAAAATAGAAAAAAACGATTTTTTTGCTTGCAATGTGGTGTCGGATATGTTACAAAACCATCACGTTAATCGGTTAAGAACTAATTTGCTTAATTGATTGTAATATGAAATATCCCGCAGTTCCTTGCTGTGCAAGGTCTTGCATAAGGTTAATTTTTGTAGGCGGCAATTTGGCTACAACCGAATCGTGCCGTCTAGTTATAGGAAAAGTATTTAAAATGATGGATACACAAAATATAAGAATTCGTCTCAAGGCTTTTGACCATCGTTTGCTCGATTTATCAACTAAAGAAATCGTTCATACGGCCAAAAGAACCGGAGCAAATGTAAGAGGTCCGATACCTCTTCCAACAAGAATCGAGAAATTTACTGTTAACCGTTCTCCGCACGTAGATAAAAAATCTCGTGAACAGTTCGAAATCAGAACTCATAAAAGACTTCTCGATATTGTAAGTCCAACACCGCAGACAGTTGATGCTTTAATGAAATTGGATTTGGCTGCCGGCGTAAATGTTGAAATTAAACTGTAATTGTTTGTTATAAAATAATTACCCGTAATAAAAAAGCAATGTTGGCTTTCGTGAAATATAGTCAGTCAACCTATTGAAAAGGAAAATTAAATAATGCGTACTGGTTTAATCGCAAAAAAATTGGGAATGTCCCGTATTTTTGAGGCTAATGGAACTCATGTACCGGTTACTGTTTTGAGTGTTGATAATCTTCAGGTTGTTGCTGTCAAAACAATGGAAAAAGACGGCTATACAGCTGTTCAGCTCGGAACCGGTGCTGTTAAAGCTAAAAATGTTTCAAAGGCTCTCAAAGGACATTTTGCAAAGGCTAATGTTGAGCCTAAAAAGAAATTGGGTGAGTTCAGAGTTTCTGAAGACTGCCTGCTTTCTGTTGGTTCTGAATTGTCTGTAGAGCATTTTGTTTGTGGTCAATTTGTTGATGTATGCGCTACTTCTCTCGGTAAAGGTTTTGCCGGTGTTATGAAGCGTCACAATTTTGCTGGCTTGGAAGCCAGCCACGGTGTTTCTATTTCTCACCGTTCACATGGTTCTACTGGTCAAAGACAGGATCCGGGTAAGGTATTCAAAGGCAAAAAAATGGCTGGTCATATGGGTGATGAACGCGTTACCGTTCAAAATCTTAAAGTTGTAGCTATTGACGCCGACAAAGGTTTGATTATGGTTAAAGGTGGTGTTCCCGGTGGTGAAAACGCTTGGGTTCGTATTACCGACGCTGTTAAGAAAACTGCTAATGTTGAGCTTCCTTTGCCTGCAGGTTTGAAAAAAGTTGATGCACCTGTCGCAGTTAAAGCTGAAACAGCTGATAATGCATAAGATATAAGGATATAGAGTTATGAAACAGGACATCTTAAGTTTAGATAATAAAAACGTTGGTTCTATCGAGCTGAATGAGTCTATCTTTGGCTTGGAAGTCAGAGCCGATGTTTTGCAACGGGTTGTAAGATGGCAGTTGGCCAAAATGCAAGCCGGCACCCACAAGACAAAAGGCCGTTCGGAAGTTGCTTTGACTCCTTCAAAACCTTTTAAACAAAAAGGTTCTGGTAATGCTCGTCAAGGCAGCCGTAAGGGAACTCAGTTTAGAAAGGGTGGAATTGTGTTTGGTCCGGTTGTTCGTGATCAGTCACATGAATTAACCAAGAAATTCAGACAGCTTGGTCTGAAAATCGCTCTTTCTTCAAAAGTTAAAGAGGGTAACTTGGTTGTTATCGATGAAGCAAAATTGTCTTCGCCTAAAACTAAAGATTTGCAAAACAAATTGAATGTTTGCGGCTTAAACAACTGCTTGTTTATCGATGGTAATGAAATAGATATCAATTTTGCTTTGGCATCTCGTAATATTGCCGGTGTAGATGTTTTGCCGACAATTGGTGCTAACGTATATGACATCTTGAAAAAGGACAAACTGGTGTTGACTAAAGACGCCGTCAGCTGCTTGGAGGAAAGACTGAAATGAAAAAGAATGTTAAAGCCAACAATGTAGTTGCTTCGATGTATGATACATTGGTTCGTCCGGTAATCACTGAGAAGTCTATGCTTTCTTCTGAAGCCGGAAAAGTTGTTTTCCGTGTTCCTTTGGAAGCCGGCAAAGAAGCTATTAAGGCTGCCGTTGAAGCTATTTTCAGCGTCAAGGTCGTTAAAGTGAATACTATTCGTCAGTTTGGCAAGGTTAAAAGATTCAAAGGCTATTTGGGTCAACGCTCAGATTATAAAAAAGCTTTGGTTACTCTTGCCGAAGGTCAAAATATTGATGTTACAACAGGAATTTAAAAAATGGTTTTAAAAACATATAAGCCCACTTCTCCTGGACTTCGTCAATTGGTTATTGTTGACAGAAGCGAACTTTATAAAGGCGCTCCTGAGAAGTCTTTGACAATCGGTCTTACTAAGACTGGTGGGCGTGATAATTTCGGACATGTTACAAGTCGGAGAAAAGGCGGCGGACATAAACGCAAGCTTAGAATTATCGACTTCAGACGCAACAAGTTTGATATGGAAGCAACAGTTGAGAGAATCGAATATGATCCGAACCGCTCTTCTTTTATTGCTTTGATTAGCTATGAAGACGGTGAAAAATCTTATATTCTCGCACCGCAAAGATTAAAAGCTGGTGACAAAGTTATATCTGCTCAAAAAGCCGATATTAAACCGGGAAATACTATGCCGTTGAAAAATATGCCGGTTGGTACTATTGTTCACAACGTTGAACTGCGTTCAGGCAAAGGCGGGCAATTGGTTCGTTCTGCCGGTTGCTATGCTCAAGTTGTTGGTAAAGATGCCGGTTACGCTCAATTGAAATTGAGTTCAGGCGAGTTGAGAATCGTTCGTGAAGAATGCTTGGCAACTGTAGGCGCTGTTTCTAACCCAGACAATCAAAATAAATCTTTGGGTAAAGCAGGCCGCACTCGTTGGTTGGGCTTGCGTCCGGTTTCTCGCGGTGTTGCTATGAACCCTGTAGATCACCCGATGGGTGGTGGTGAAGGTCGTACCTCCGGTGGTCGTCATCCGACTACTCCATGGGGTAAACCAACCAAGGGCGGTAAAACTCGTTCTAACAAGAAGACGGATCGCTTTATTATGCGTTCACGTCATGATAATAAGAAATAAAAGGAGATAAGCTAATGACACGTTCAGTATGGAAAGGACCGTTCGTTGATGGATATCTTCTGAAGAAAGCTGATGCAGCCAGAGCTTCATCACGTAATGAAGTTATTAAAATCTGGTCGCGCAGATCAACAATGTTGCCACAATTTGTTGGTTTAACATTTGGTGTTCACAATGGTCATAAGTTTATCCCGGTATTGGTTACTGAAGATATGGTAGGCCACAAATTCGGTGAATTTGCTCCTACACGTACTTTCTACGGCCACGCCGCTGATAAAAAAGCAAATAGGAGTTAGTAATGGGACAGTCTAAGAATACTAGAAGCCTCGCTGCAAATCAGGCCAAAGCCGTTTGCAATGCTTTGCGCACAAGTCCTCAAAAACTTAACCTTGTTGCTCAAACAATCCGTGGTTTAAGCGTTGAAAAAGCCGTTGCAGAACTTACTTTCTCAAAGAAGAGAATTGCAAAGTCGGTTTTAAAAGTTTTGCAGTCTGCAATTGCAAATGCTGAAAACAATCATCAGTTAAACATTGATAAGCTTTTCGTAAGCGAAGCTTATTGCGGAAAAGGTTTGGTAATGAAGCGTATGCACGCACGCGGTCGCGGAAGAGGAGCTCGAGTTTTGAAACCGTTCTCCAATATTACTATCGTTGTAACCGAGCGTGGGGAGTAAGTCGATGGGACAGAAAGCAAATCCTACAAGTCTTCGTTTGGGTGTTAACCGTACTTGGGATTCCCGTTGGTATGCCGACGACAACTATGCCGGCTACTTGCATGAAGACGTAAAAATTAAAGAGTTCTTGAAAGAGAAATTGGCTCAGGCCGGTATCAGCAAGATTGTTATCGAACGTCCTGCCAAAAAAGCCAGAGTTACCATCCATTCGGCTAGACCAGGTGTTGTAATTGGCAAAAAAGGTCAAGATATCGAAGCTTTGAGAAAAGAAATTCAAGCTTTGACTTCTTCAGAAGTTCAGTTGAACATTTTAGAAGTAAGAAAACCTGAGTTGGATGCCCAGCTCGTTGCTGACAGTGTTGCTCAGCAGTTGGAAAGACGTGTTGCTTTCCGCAGAGCAATGAAACGCGTTATGCAGTCAGCTTTGCGCTTAGGCGCTGAAGGCATCAAAGTTAGCTGCAGTGGTCGTTTAGGCGGTGCTGAAATTGCCAGAACAGAACAATACCGTGAAGGTCGTGTTCCTCTGCACACTCTGCGCGCTGACATTGATTATGCAACTTCAACTGCTCACACAACTTATGGTGCTTGCGGCGTAAAAGTTTGGATTTATAAGGGCGAAATTATGGCTCATGATCCGATGGCTCAAGACAAAAAGTTGGCCGACAACAAGTAAACATTGAGGTTATAAGAAAATGTTAAGTCCAAAAAGATTAAAATTCCGCAAGCAGCACAAAGGCCGTATTCACGGCTTGGCTAAAGGTGGCTCGGAATTAAGTTTCGGAACATATGGATTGAAAGCTCTGACTCCGGATCGTATTACAGCTCGTCAAATTGAAGCAGCTCGTCGTGCGATTACCCGTGAAATGAAAAGAGCCGGAAGAGTATGGATTCGAATTTTCCCGGATGTGCCTGTATCTGATAAACCTGCCGAAGTTCGTATGGGTAAAGGAAAAGGTTCTATTGAATACTGGTGCGCCAGAGTGAAACCTGGCAGAATTATGTTTGAGATTGACGGAGTTGAAGAAGAAACAGCACGCACAGCTTTTGCTTTGGGCGCTGCTAAACTCCCGATCAAAACAAAGTTTGTCAAACGTCTCAATTCTGACCAAGGAGTAGCATAAGATGGCAAAAATTAAAGATCTTCGCAGCCTGAGTGTTGATGAATTGGAAGCAAAACTGCTCGAAGCTAAAAAAGAACAGTTTAATCTGAGAGTTCAACAGTCTACCGGACAGCTGCAGAATACTGCAGGTATTCGCAAAGTCCGTCGCGATATTGCAAAAATCAATACGCTTTTAACCGAGCGTAAGAAGAATAGTTAGGAGAAAAAGATATGCCTAAAAGAATTCTTCAAGGTGTTGTAGTAAGTGATAAACAGGACAAGACCGTAGTCGTTAAAGTTGAACGTCAGGTTATGCATCCGGTTTATCGTAAATTCATCAAGAAAAGCAAAAAATATGCCGCTCATGATGAAAACAACCAGTTCAAAAATGGTGATGAGGTTAGAATTATTGAGTCTAAGCCTTATTCTAAAACCAAGACTTGGACAGTGTTAGTTGATAACGCCGAATAGAGAAGGAATAAGAAAATGATACAAATGCAAACCAACCTGGATGTTGCAGACAACTCAGGAGCACGTCAGGTGCAGTGCATAAAGGTTCTGGGCGGTTCTAAGAGAATGCATGCAACCGTCGGTGACGTAATCGTAGTATCGATTAAAGATGCACTGCCGAAAGGACGCGTTAAGAAAGGTGACGTCCATAAAGCAGTTATCGTTCGCACAGCAAGTGACATTAGACGTAAAGACGGTTCGGTTATCCGTTTTGACTCTAACGCCGCGGTTCTGATTAACAAGGACGGAGAACCAATCGGTACTCGTATTTTCGGCCCTGTTACCAGAGAATTGCGTGCAAAGAAATTTATGAAAATAATTTCATTAGCACCGGAGGTATTATAATGAACCTTAAGTTGAAAATTAAAAAAGGTGATCAGGTCGTAGTTTTGTCAGGTGATGACAAAGGTAAAACCGGTGAAGTGGTAAAAGCTATGCCGAAAGAAGGCAAGGTTGTGGTTCAAGGCGTTAACTTAGTTAAACGCCACACCAAACCAAGTCAGGTTTCTGCCGGCGGCATTATCACAAAAGAAGCACCGATCAACGTTTCTAATGTAGCTCTGGTTGATTCTAAGAGCGGCAAAGGAACCAAAGTTGGATATAAAGAAGTAGACGGACGCAAGGTACGTTTTGCCCGTAAGTCTGGTGAAGTAATCGATAAATAAGGGATTGAGAAATGACAAATTTTGAAAAATTGTATAATGAAGTCATTAAGAAAGCTCTT
>CAVIWQ010000004.1:0-13333 GCA_963646605.1 Bacteroidaceae bacterium | reverse complement strand
TAGGAGAAAATTTTATGGCAAATTTTGAAACATTATATAATGACGTCATAAAGACATCTCTTGTGGAAAAATTCGGTTACACCAATCCACATGAGATTCCGAAGCTGACTAAAATCGTTTTGAATATGGGTGTCGGCGATGCAGTTGCCGATAAAAAGAAGCTGAACAATGCTGCTGATGAAATGACCCAAATTGCCGGTCAAAAAGCAGTTGTTACTCATGCCCGCAAATCTATCGCTACTTTTAAGGTAAGAGAAGGTATGCCTCTTGGCTGCAAAGTTACTTTAAGACGCGATAAAATGTATGAATTCTTGGAGAGACTCGTAAACATGGCTTTGCCGCGAATCAGAGACTTCCATGGTATTCAAGGCAAAAACTTTGATGGCCGCGGCAATTTTGCTTTCGGTATCAAAGAGCAGATTATCTTTCCTGAAATCAATTATGAAAAGGTTGATTCGGTTCGTGGTATGGATATCGTAATCTGCACATCGGCCAAGACTAACGAAGAAGCTAAAACACTTCTGACCAGTTTTAACTTACCGATTAAGAACTAAGCGGAGATTAATATGGCAAAAACAAGTTCAGTTTACAGAAACTTAAAAAGAATCGCCAAAGCTCAAAAATTTGCAGCAAGACGCAGCAAATTGGTTGCGGAGATTAAAGATAAAAATACTTCTCCTGAAGAACGTTTCAAGAAAGTATTGAAGTTAGCAGAATTGCCGCGTAGTTCTTCACGTGTTCGCATTAAGAACCGTTGTGAGAATACCGGTCGTTCACGCGGGGTATATCGCAAATTTAAGCTGTGCCGTAACGAATTGAGAAGAATGGCAAGCTTTGGCGAAATCCCTGGTTTGGTAAAATCAAGCTGGTAGTAGGAGGTTATTTAGATGTCTATGTCTGATCCTTTGGGCGATATGCTCACACGCATTAGAAACGCACAAAGCGCGAAGAAAAAGGAAGTAATCTCTCCTGCTTCTCGCCTGCGTGAAAGCGTTTTGGAAGTTTTGAAAAAAGAAGGCTATATTCTCGGTTATGAGAAATATAACGTAAAAGCCGGAATCGATGAACTTCGTATTCAGTTGAAGTACTTTGAAGGTGCTTCAGTAATTAAAGAAATTTACCGCGTATCCACTCCGGGTCGCCGCGTTTATTCAAGCGTTAAAGACTTGCCGAGAGTATACAATGGTTTGGGTATTTCAATCATTTCTACCCCTCAAGGTGTTATGAGCGACAGCGAAGCCCGCAAAGCCAATGTCGGCGGTGAAATTCTTTGTCAGGTATTTTAATTAGGGGAGAATTGGTATGTCTAGAGTAGGTAAATATCCAGTTGTCATCCCTGCCGGTGTTGAGGCTAAAATTGAAAACAATACCGTTACCGTAAAAGGTAAAAACGGCGAATTGTCTTTCTCTTTTGATGAAGGCCACATCAACGCCAAATTGGAAGAAAACAAAATTGTGGTTACTCCTTTGAGCCAATCACAACAGGCCCGTGCTTTATGGGGAACGACCAGAGCTCAAATCAATTCAATTGTTAAAGGTGTAAGCGAAGGCTTTACAAAACAGTTGGAATTGATTGGCGTAGGTTACAAAGCCAGAATGGAAGGTTCTAGCAAGTTGGTATTATCTTTGGGCTTTTCACATGATGTGATTTTTGAAGCTCCGGAAGGTATCAAAATTACATGTGTTTCACCGACCCAACTTACAGTTTTCGGTGCAAACAAGCAACTTGTAGGCCAGGTCGCCGACAAAATTCGCGAGTATAGAAAACCTGAACCTTATAAAGGTAAAGGCGTAAGATATACCGGTGAATATGTCCGTCGTAAAGAAGGCAAGAAAAAGTAAGGAATAAGTTTAATGAATACGCCAAGAAATTTGTTTAAGAAAAGACAAGCACGCGTAAGAACTGCTTTGAAAAACGCTGCAAACGGCAAAATGAGATTGTCTGTTTTCCGCAGTGGTAAGCATATCTACGCACAAATCATTGACGACATTAAAGGCGCAACTGTTGCTTCGGCTTCTACCTTGGATAAAGAAGTAAGAGCAAACGTTCAGAAAACTTCTACAGTTGCCGCAGCTGGTGTTATTGGTAAAACTGTTGCTGAAAGAGCACTCAAAGCCGGTGTAAGCGAAGTGGTATTTGACCGCGGTGGTTACATCTATCATGGTCGTGTAAAGGCCTTGGCTGACGCTGCCCGTGAAGCCGGTTTGAAATTCTAAGGAGAGTTGGTATGACACAAGCTGTAGATCGTCGTAAAACAGAGAAAAAAGAAGAATTGGTTGAAAGACTGGTTCATATTAACCGTGTAGCCAAAACCGTAAAAGGTGGCCGCACAATGTCATTTGCCGCCGTTGTTGTTGTAGGTGACCAGAAAGGCCGTGTTGGTTTTGGTTCAGGTAAAGCTGCCGAAGTTCCGGAAGCTATTACTAAAGCTACCAACGAAGCTAAGAAAAATATGGTTCGCATTCCATTGCGTGAAGGCAGAACATTGCACCACGATATTCAAGGTCGTTTCGGCGCAGGCAAAGTTCTTTTGAGAACAGCTCCTGCCGGTACCGGTGTTATTGCCGGCGGCCCGATGCGTGCCATTTTTGAAGTTCTGGGTGTACAGGACGTTGTAGCAAAATCTTTGGGATCAAACAATCCTTACAATATGATTAAAGCTACTTTTAACGCTTTGACCGCTATTCATTCTCCAAGAATGATTGCTGCCAAGAGAGGTAAAAAAGTTGGCGATATTGTTAGCCGCAGAGAAGGCACCGCCGGTGCTAAACTTGACAAAGAGGAGGCTTAAACCATGGCAAACAAAACAATAAAAGTTAAACAGATTGCCAGCCCTATCGGCCGTCCGGAAAAACAAAGAGCCATCCTTATCGGACTTGGCTTGAACAAAGTGAACAAGGTTGTTGAGTTGGAAGATACTGCTGCAATCAGAGGAATGGTTAACAAAATTCCTCACTTGGTTCAAATTGTAGATTAATATGTCGGGGTGATAAGCTCCTTAGCGGAGCTTATCTCCGACCGTTAAAATGTTAGGTGAAAAATATGAAACTTAATGAATTAAAAGACAACTATGGGGCAACCAAAGACCGCATCAGAGTTGGCCGCGGTATCGGCAGCGGTAAGGGTAAAACCTCTAGCCACGGACAAAAAGGCCAGAAGGCTCGCAGTGGTGTTGCCATTAACGGTTTTGAAGGTGGACAGATGCCAATCTACCGCAGACTTCCGAAACGTGGTTTCAAAAATCCGTTTGCTAAGGAATTTGCAGTTGTTAACCTCGATACCTTACAGACAGCCATTGATGCCGGCAAAATTAAAGCCGACAATGTAGATTTGGCTGCTATGCTCACTGCTGGTCTTATTAATGACGCTTTTGACGGCGTTCGTTTGTTGGCTCGCGGAGCTGTTACAACTGCTGTTACAGTTTCGGTTAATTCAGCTTCTAAAGCTGCAGTTGCCGCAATTGAAAAAGCAGGTGGTAAAGTTAATATCATTGCCTAGTTGTTGCGCAAAGAGAAAAACCGCTCGAAAGGGCGGTTTTTTGTGCTTTAAAACTTTATATTCTATTTTGTCTGCCGCCCGAGTTCCAGAATCAAATTATAAATGTAATCGGCTGTTTTACGATTTGAAATTTTGTGAAAAGCGTTTATAAGCGTTAAGTTTTGGCTGTTCCACAAAGGGTCTTCTGGGGCGTTTGCCGTGTTTGCGGCAGTTTTTTCTTTTTGTTCTGTTTTCTCGATTGTTCCGTATAACATTCTTGGTGATTGGCTGCTGATATTTTCGTTTATTCCCTCGTAAAAAAATTGAACGGGAACAGCTAAAGTATGCGCAAAGTCCCACAACCGTGATGCACTGATTCTATTCGAACCTTTTTCATATTTTTGAATTTGCTGAAAGGTCAGTCCCATTGCACGTGCTAAAGTTTCTTGACTGAATCTCAGCATATTTCTACGCAGTTTAATTCTGGAACCAACATAAACATCAATAGGATTGGGTTTTCCATCGGACAGACGGCCGCGAAAATTTCTGGCGGAATTTGCGATAGTTGCAGCAGGCGCATTTTTTGTATCAGGCATGAGATTTTATCTTAAAAATAGGTTGAAACAATCTCCACCCTTCGGGTCCCCGAAAAGCGGAGGGAGTTTTTCCTACTGCATAGTCAGCAACAACTTATTCATCCCTAAAGCTTAGCCATAGGGTTTATTTCGCTGTACTCCACTCCTCTTTTCGGAGGTAGGCAAATACAACGATTTTGCTATATAACTCATTGTCTATTATACTATGCGGAAGGAAAATTCCGACAGCGACATAATAATAACATTTTAACCGAATACAATCCGGCGTTGGAAAACATACTGTATCACTGTTAAATTATAATTAATTTGACGGTAAAAGAATAGAATTTAATATGTAAGACAAACTATAAAAAGTTGATGATAAAGAGAAAATGGTTGCAATAATTAAAAAAATGTGTATTAGATTATCCCCAAATGGGCACTTTTGCGCCCAATTTGGTTATTTTAAAGAATAAGGAAATAAAAATGGTATCACTCGCAGAGAAAATGGCTGCCAATCTTGATATGTCGGCTTTTGGCAAAGCGGAAGAATTGAAAAAAAGATTATGGTTTACAATTCTTGCTTTGATAGTTTTCCGTCTGGGTACATTTATCCCGCTGCCGGGGATTGACCCAAACATTTTGGCGGATATTTTTTCAAGAAACTCAAACGGTATTTTGGGCATGTTTAATATGTTTGCCGGCGGTGCGCTTGAACGTATGACAATTTTTGCATTGAACATTATGCCGTATATTTCCGCTTCGATTATTCTGCAACTTGGACAGTCGATTATTCCGTCTTTGTCTGCGCTGAAAAAAGAAGGCGAAGCAGGTCACCGCAAAATGGTTCACTATACAAAGATTTTAACTGTTTTGATAACAATTATTCAAGGTTATGGTATAGCCGTAGGTTTGGAAGGGATGACCGGAAGTGCCAACCTTTCAGCTGTTGTTATGCCTGGGTTTGTTTTCAGATTTACAACAGTTGTTTCTTTGGTCGGCGGTACAATGTTTATTGTTTGGCTGGGTGATCAAATTACTTCCCGCGGCGTTGGTAATGGTTCATCTTTGATTATTACCGTTGGTATTATTGCCAATATTCCGAGTGCTTTGGCTCAGACTTTTGAATTAGGCCGCGTCGGTTCCATGTCTTTATGGGTTATTTTAATGCTGATGGTAATGGTTTTGGCTCTTGTATACATTATTGTTTTGGTTGAAAGAGCTCAACGTAAAATCGTTATTCAATATCCTAAACGTCAAATGGGAATGAAAATGACTTCAGCAGAAAGTTCTCATTTGCCGTTAAAAATTAACCCAACCGGCGTTATTCCTCCGATTTTTGCCAGTTCTTTGCTGTTGCTGCCTATTACAATTGCTAATTTCTCGGCAAACAATGGCCCAAGTTGGGTGCAGACTTTGAGCAGTATGCTTGGCCACGGACAGCCGCTTTATTTGGCACTTTATGCATCATTGATTATATTCTTTGCATTTTTCTATACAGCTGTGGTCTTTAATCCGGAAGACACTGCCGATAATTTGAAAAAACACGGTGGTTTTATTGCCGGTATTCGCCCAGGAAAAAATACAGCAGAATATCTGGATTATGTCATTACGCGTTTGACCGTTTTGGGAGCAGCGTATTTGACCGCTCTTTGTATTTTGCCTGAAATTTTGATTTCAAAATTGTCTGTTCCGTTTGTGCTGGGTGGTACAACATTGCTGATCGTTGTTCAGGTAACAATGGATTTTGTCAGTCAAGTTCAAACCCATCTTATTGCTTATCAATATGAGGGATTGCTGAAAAAAGCCGCTTTGGTTAACAAAAAAGGAAAGAGAAGATAATGAGTTTTGCCAACGGAAAAGGTCTGCATCTGGTTATTACCGGTGCTCCCGGTACTGGAAAGGGAACTCAGGCTGGCGTCTTAAAACGTGAATATGGCATTTGCCATCTTTCGACCGGTGAGATGCTGCGCGAAGAAGTTAAAAAGGGAACTCCTGTCGGCAACCAATTAAAAGACCATTTGGCTGCCGGCGGTTTTGCTCCGGATGATTTGATGATTCAGATGGTGGCAAATCGGATTGAACAACCGGATTGTTCAAAAGGCTTTATTCTTGATGGATTTCCTCGTACAATAAATCAAGCTAAAGTGCTTGAAAATATGTTGAATGAAAAAGGAATTTCGTTGGACGGAGTTATTGAAGTTCAAGTTCCTGATGATATTATTGTAGATCGTATCTTGGGACGTTATACATGTATGACGTGCGGCGAAAGTTACAGCGATAATTATCATAAGCCTAAAGTTGCAGGCGTTTGTGATATTTGTGGAGGAACAAAGTTTTCTCGTCGACTCGATGATACAAAAGAAACAATAGAACGCCGTTTGGAAAAATACCGCAATTTTACTTATCCTACTATTGCTTACTATCGGGATAAAGGTTTGTTGCTGAGTGTTGATGGAAATGGTGATGTTGACGTTGTTGCTAAGAGAATTGCAGAGGCGTTGAAGAACAAATAAGTGTTTAACAAAAAATAACTTTTTTGGAAAAATGCTGAAAGTAAGGGTTGACACTAATAAATATTAGCATATAATCCGCTTAATTTTGAAAAGTGGTGATCAACTTTTTAAGTTTAATTTTAAATAATGGAGATGAAATTTGGCTCGTATAGCTGGTGTAAATATTCCGACTGCCAAAAAAATTGAAATCGCTTTGACTTATATATTTGGTATCGGTAGAAAAAATGCTCAAGATATTTGTGCAAAATCGGGAGTCAACCCAGATGCGCGCGTAGGCGATATGTCTGAAGAAGATATTGCTAAAGTGCGTGAGGTTATTGATCGTGATTACCTTGTTGAAGGTGAATTGCGTCGTGAAGTAGGTGTTAACATCAAGAGACTTATGGATCTTGGCTGTTACAGAGGTTTAAGGCATCGTAAAGGTTTGCCGGTACGTGGACAAAGCACTAAACAAAATGCCAGAACCCGTAAAGGTAAACGCAAGACCGTTGCTAACAAGAAGAAATAATAAGAGGTAGGTTCCCAAATGGCAAAAGTAACACAGAAGAAAAAAGAAAAGAAGAATATCACAGCCGGTGTAGCGCATGTGAATTCTACCTTCAATAATACTCGTATTACAATTACAGACGCTCAGGGCAATACTGTTTCTTGGGCAACTGCTGGTGCACAGGGTTTTAAAGGCTCTCGTAAGTCTACTCCTTATGCCGCTCAGGTTGCTGCTGAAGATGCAGGCAAAAAAGCCATGGAATGCGGTGTTAAAACTCTTGAAGTTGAAGTTAAAGGACCTGGTTCAGGTCGTGAATCTGCTATCAGAGCTTTGCAAGTTGTCGGTTTTACAATCACCACTATTCGTGATGTTACTCCGATTCCGCACAACGGCTGCCGTTTGCGCAAACGCCGCCGCGTATAGTAGATTTTGATAGTGAGGCCGAGTCTCTTCGGCCTCGCCGTCTTTTGATTTTCGTAATATAGCATGCACTAAAAAGAGGATATCCAAGTGATTCAAAAGAATTGGCAAGAACTTATTAAACCGACTAATTTAGAAATTGTTCCCAGCGAAGGCGGTAACAAAGCTAAAATAGTGGTTGAACCATTGGAAAGAGGCTTCGGCCTTACTTTGGGTAACGCATTAAGACGTATTTTATTGTCTTCATTGCAAGGCGGAGCTGTTACCGCCATCAAAATTGACGGCGTATTGCATGAATTTTCGGTTATCCCCGGCGTAAGAGAAGATGTAACCGACATTGTACTTAACGTTAAATGCTTGGCTGTTGCTGTTCACAGCGAAGGCACAAAGACTATGACTTTGAAAGCTGAAGGTCCTTGTGAAGTTACAGCCGCAATGATTGAAACAGGTCACGATGTAGAAATTATGAATCCGGATTTGGTTATTTGTAACCTTGATGCCGGTGCAAAAATTAATATGGAATTGACTGTTGGTACAGGTAAAGGTTATGTTCCTGCTAATCAGAATAAACCTGCAGATGCTCCTATCGGTTTGATTGCCGTTGATGCTATCTATTCACCTGTAAAACGTGTTTCTTATCGTGTAGACCATACACGTGTTGGTCAGGTTACTGACTACGATAAATTGACATTGGTTGTTGAAACCAACGGTGTTGTCACTCCAGAAGATGCTGTCGCATTTGCAGCCCGCATTTTGCAAGATCAATTGAAACCGTTTATTAATTTTGATGAACCGGAACATGAAGTTGAAGTTGAAAAAGAAGAATTGCCGTTCAATAAAAACTTGTTGAAAAAAGTTGAAGAGCTAGAATTGTCAGTTCGTTCTGCAAATTGCCTGAAAAATGATAATATTGTTTATATCGGCGATTTGGTTCAGAAGACTGAAGCGGAAATGCTGAGAACTCCAAACTTTGGTCGTAAGTCTTTGAACGAAATTAAAGAAGTTTTGGCAAAAATGGGAATTCATCTTGGTATGGAAACTCCAGGTTGGCCGCCGGAGAATATTGAAGAATTGATTAAACGTGTTGATGATCATTTCTAGACGTTAATTTTAGTTCAATATCTTAAAAAAGAAGGAGCTGATTGGTTCCTTCTTTTTTTGTGTTTATACAGACGGATTTTTTTGAGAAAAGATTTATAAGGCTGTTGCTGCCAATAGGGGAAAAATAGAAAAACTTCTTAAAACGATAAATAGTCAGATTGCTGTTTATTTTAGGGATAAGCGAATCGTAATTTTAGAAAATGTAAAATCCTATATATTCAGAAAATACTAAATTTAATTTTGTATTGAGTTTTACATAAATTATAATTTATTACATTCCTTATAGGAAACCCAGAGTTTATTCAGGGCTGAATGCTAATGTGGTTAGACTCTAGTCCATGCCAATGAACTTGGACAAAGTGTGAGCTTTGCAGCTGGTCAGCTTCCTGTTTAACGGGTAATGTTTATTTTTCGATAAGAAAGGTAACCGGACCATCATTTAGCAAGTTGACTTGCATGTCGGCTTGAAAAATTCCATTTTCTACATGAATACCTTTAAGCTGCAGTTGGTTAGAAAAATATTCATATAGTTTTTTTGCTTCATCAGGTTGAGCGGCATTATCAAAACCGGGGCGGTTGCCTCTGGTGCAATCCCCTGCTAAGGTAAATTGTGAAACGACAAGGGCTGCGCCATTAACATCTTTAGCCGAAAGGTTCATTTTGCCGTTTGAATCCTCAAAAATTCGCAAATTAGCGGCTTTTTTGGCTAAATAATCGGCTTGACTTGTATTATCACCTTTACAGATTCCAACAAAAATCAGCAAACCTTTGCTAATTTGTCCAACAATTTTATTATCTACTGTTACGGAAGCGTTTTTTACACGTTGCAGCAATATTTTCATTTTTTTTGTCCTCATTGTTGTTTGCATAAAGAGTGATGTCTAATGGTTAAAATATTGTTATGAAAAAGCTTGCAAAGCAAAAAAATATTAGATATATTGCGGTTGCATTATGTGAAAAATATGATGCAGCTGGTATTTATGAAGGTAGTATCAGAAGAGATTTTATCCGCTTTGCCAGTCAAAGCACAGTTAATTGATGAAAGGAAAATGCCATGAGACATGGTGATGCACATAGAAAATTTAATATGCCAAGCAGCCAAAGAAGAGCTTTGTTCTCTAACCTTACTTGCGCTTTGTTAAATCATGAACAAATCAAAATTACTTTGCCGCGTGCTAAAGAATTGAGAACTTTTGCCGACAATATGATTACTTTTGCTAAAAAAGGCGATTTGAACAGCCGTCGTTTGGCTTTAGCCTTTTTGCGTGATGAGGAAGTTGTTTCCAAATTGTTTTCAACTCTGGCAGAGCGTTATAGCAACCGCAACGGCGGTTATACCCGCGTATTGAAAGCCGGTATTCGCTATGGCGAT
Organism: Bacteroidaceae bacterium; assembly: GCA_963646605.1. Lineage (GTDB taxonomy): Bacteria > Pseudomonadota > Alphaproteobacteria > RF32 > CAG-239 > JAFUYI01. The sequence continues at coordinate 3,384 of CAVIWQ010000004.1, read as the reverse complement.
GCTGCTCCGATGGCTTTTGTTGAATTGGTTGACAGAGATGTTAAAGCTAAAGGCGCAAAAGATTTGGCTCGCGTAGCTGAAGAAAAAGCTGCTGCCGCTGCTGCTGAAAAAGCTGTTGAAGAAGAAGTTAAAAAAGCTGAAAAGAAAGCTAAATCTTCAAGCAAAAAAGCTGCTAAAGATGCTGAATAATAAAGACTGCAAAGTTTTTATAAAGAAGAGAGAGGTAATTTGCCTCTCTTTTTTTGTTGTAATCAGAAAACATGTGCTGGGCGTGTAGTTCTAAAAAAGCTTATGGCTATGTACAAAAGTCAATTAACTATGGATTTTGCCGCGTTTATGGAGAACAAGTAATTTTCGTTTAGTCAGGCCGTTTCTCATCCTTAAGGTATTTGTCCATATCTTTTGGAAATACCGATATATAAAGAACCCCGCGTTTTACGTCGGAGTCTTTTTTTAATAGTTTTTCTAATATTTTTTTGTAAAATTAATTTTCTTAATATATCACAAGCTGATTTATAAAACGAATCGATATATAAAAACCGCCTGCTTCTGAGGAGGCAGGCGGTTTTTACAGGTTTTCTATTTTTTATTTTTTCAAAATAGATTTTCCGGCATAAACGGCAACATCACCCAATTCTTCTTCAATACGAATCAGTTGATTGTATTTTGCCATACGGTCACTACGTGACATAGAACCGGTTTTGATTTGTCCGCAGTTTGTAGCAACGGCGATATCGGCAATAGTTGCATCTTCGGTTTCACCTGAGCGGTGAGAAAGAACAGCAGTGTATTTATTGCGCTGAGCCAAATCAACAGCTTTCAATGTTTCGCTCAAAGAACCGATTTGGTTAACTTTAACCAAAATAGAGTTGGCAACGCCTTTATCCAAGCCCATCTGCAAACGTTTTGGATTGGTTACGAACAAGTCATCACCAACCAATTGAACTTTGTCGCCAAGAGCATCGGTCAACATCTTCCAACCTTCCCAATCATCTTCGGCCATGCCGTCTTCAATTGAGAAAATCGGGAATTTTTCGCACAATTCTTTATAGAATTCAACCATCTGAGCATTGGTGTAAGATTTGCCTTCGCCAACCATTTCATATTTGCCGTCTTTGTAAAATTCTGAAGAAGCAGCATCCATAGCCAAAACAACATCTTCACCCGGATTGTAACCGGCATCTTTAATTGATTGAACGATGAAAGACAAAGCTTCTTCGGCAGATTTCAAATTAGGAGCAAAACCGCCTTCATCGCCAACGTTTGTATTGTGGCCGGCAGCTTTGAGGTTTTTCTGCAAAGCGTGGAAAATTTCAGAACCCCAGCGGATAGCTTCACGAATAGATTCAGCGCCAACCGGCATAATCATAAATTCTTGAATATCGATAGGGTTATCGGCATGTTTGCCGCCGTTTAAGATGTTCATCATAGGAACAGGAAGAGTGCGAGCCATGGTGCCGCCCAAATAGCGATACAATGACAATCCGGATTCTTCAGCCTGAGCTTTGGCAACAGCCAAAGAAACAGCCAAAATAGCGTTTGCACCGAGTTTGCCTTTATTTTCAGTACCATCCAAATCAATCATTGTTTGATCGATGGCGATTTGATCTTCGGCATCCAAACCGGCCAAAGCATCATAAATTTTGTCGTTTACGTTTTCTACGGCTTTCAATACACCTTTGCCACCGAAACGTTTTTTATTGCCGTCACGGAGCTCGACTGCTTCATGAACACCGGTAGATGCGCCGCTTGGAACAGCTGCACGGCCAAAAGCGCCGGACTGCAAAACAACTTCAGCCTCTACGGTAGGATTACCGCGAGAGTCCAAAATTTCGCGGGCATGAATATCGACAATAGCACTCATCTTTTTCTCCTTGTTAAAATTATAAAACTACAATAGTAGTCCGCTATTTTCGCTTATTTGTCAATAGAAGCTTTCACTATATGTTCAAACTTTGCAAAAAATGTTTGCTCTTGCCGAAATAAATTTCTAAACTTGCAATTATTGATAATCTTAGCGGAGAAAATTTATGTTTTCAGACAAGTGGCATTATCGTTTTATGGAGGTTGCACGTTTGGTTTCGAGCTGGTCGAAAGATACAAGCACCAAAACCGGAGCTGTGGTTGTGGGACCCGACCGCGAAATAAGGGCGACAGGATATAACGGGTTGGTGCGGGGCGTTGATGATGATATTCCCGAACGTCTTGAGCGTCCGACCAAGTATGATTTTTTTGAGCATGCCGAACGCAATGCTATTTATAATGCCTGTTTAACCGGCACAAGCTTAAAAGGCTGTGTTTTGTATGCAACCCATCCGCCTTGCACAGATTGTGCCCGTGCTATCATTCAAGCCGGAATAAAAATGGTCGTTACCAATGAAATGAAAATTGATTCCTCCACCCCCAGCGGAACATGGCGCGACAAACTTTGCTATTCGGAGCAGATGTTCCGTGAAGCCGGCGTGGAATATAAAATTCTAAAATAAATTTTGCTCCTCTTTAAACTTTGGTTTGGAATGGCTACATTATTTGCAGTTTCTGGCTATTGTTGAAAGAGGAGAAAATTTTATGAAAATTTTAATTGCAGACGATCATGCTCTGTTTCGTGATGCTTTGGGGAAATTAATTGAAGATTTAGATGAAAATGCAACGATAATTCAGGCGGCCAATTATGCCCAAACTCTTAAAATACTTGAGCAAGCCCCATCATTTGATATGGTCATTGCCGATTTGGACATGCAGGATCTGCAATCGTGGGAACAAGGGCTTGATAAAATAAGCAAACTCATCGGCAAAGCAAAGCTGGTGGTTATTTCGGCGGCCGACAATCTCCGCAATATTCGTTATACTTTGGAAAAAGGGGCAAAAGGTTATATCAGTAAACGGGCAGAGAGCAAAATTTTAATCAATGCGCTAAAACTTATTTTGGAAGGCGGTACATATATTCCGCCAATGCTGCTTAATAAAAAAGCAGATATGTCGGATAAAGGGTGTGCAAAAGTGCTGACCAATCGTCAGAATCAGGTTTTGAATTTGGTAGCGCAAGGGCTGTCTAATAAGCAGATTGCATATGAAATGGGGGTTTCTGAGGCAACTGTAAAACTGCATATAAATGCTTTGCTGCGTTCGGTTGGAGCCAATAATAGAACTCAAGCCGTTGTTACGGCGCAGAAAATGGGCATTATCTGATAAATATGCTTCAATAAAAACGAATTTTGAAAAACGCTGTAAAAACAAGAGTTTTTGCAGCGTTTTTTGTTACATTTAAACGTACATTTAAATGTAACAAAATGCAATACCAAAAATAGCGCCTTTCCGAGGAAAAAAACTGTTACATTTAAATGTACAATTAATTGTAACAAGTTGAGTAACGGCAAGAAAGGG
>CAVIWQ010000003.1:25182-43255 GCA_963646605.1 Bacteroidaceae bacterium | reverse complement strand
GGCTGGCAAAACTGCGGAAAGCAATAGAAGGAATAATAGCCACACCGGATACCTTCGGAGCCAAAGCTATATTCCATTGATAGATGTGGCTTACCTTTCCATTAATACTGCTGCGTCGATAGTCACGCCCGACAGAATAGATTGTAAAATCTTTTTCTAATGGTGAAAAATCAGGTGTTGCATTTCCAGGGTTGCCGTCATATTGCAGCGTGAGCACAAATGTTTCTCCCAAAGGCACCTGATTGCGGTTGACTTTAGCTACAAAATTTTCGGCAGAAACCGGAAAACTTATAAACAAAAATGCAAAAAAACACAGAATAAATCTAGCCATGGCTATTTATCTCCATATCTGTTTTTATAATATTCCTTGCGGATAAATGCACGCAACAGCCCTCCCGTATCTTCGGGAATATTGCGATAAACCATCTCACGCGCCTGACGCTGCTCATCAAAATCGCCTTTTTCGTCATTTTTCTGTCCCGCGGTTCCTTGCGCCTCACTTTCATCTTTTTCATCTGCTTCCGAACCTGAAGGAATTTGTGTCTCAGAACCGTTATCCGACTGTCTGTCTTTCTCAGATGAAGACTGAGCTTGTTGGCGGTTTTCAGAACCATCTTCTTTTTTATTTTCGCCGTCGCCATTGTTTTCAGAATTATTTTCTGCAGATTGGTCATTTTCAGAAGAAGCGTCTGCAGCATTGTTTTGATTATTATCAGCATTTTCACTCTGACTATTTTCTGCTGAATTTTCCTGCTCTGAAGACTGCCCGTTATTATCTTGTTGATTTTGGCTTTCAGATTTACCTTTATCTTTCTTATCCTGATTTTGTTTATTCTGCTGTTGGCTTTGCTGTTGATTTTGTTGATTTTTTAAATATTCTAAATTGAATTTTGCATCTTTGTGCTCGGGGTTCTGTTTTATAACTTCTTCATAAACTTTAATAGCATCTTCAATTTTTCCGCTTTTAGCCAAAGCATTCCCTCTATTGTACAACGCGTCAACATCTTTACCTGTTTGATAATATTTTGCCGCCTCGGCATATTTTCCTTGACGATACAAAGCCGAAGCTTTCCAGTCCGGCTGATTAAACTTTTCGGCGGCAACCGCATAGTCTCCGGAATTAAACGCTTTTTCCGCATCCTGATTATTATTTGTAAAGAATCCGGCAAAAGCGTTTACCGGCAATATAAAACAAAGAAATAAAACTAAAATACCGCGTCTGAAAAAATATAAACAGCACAACAATGGCATAAACAACAAATAATATCCTCCGTCTTCCCATACTTCTCTTTCATTTTCAGTTTGTTGAAAATCTTCGGATATCTCGGCATTTATACTCTCTGCAAAGGCTTTAAGCTGATTAATTTCCAAATATCGTCCCTGACCTTGGGAAGCCAGCATAACCAATTTATCATTTTGGCTTTTCCGCACACTGACAACATCAACCATATAGCCTGCTCTTTTTGCCTTTATAGCAGCTTCAAGCGCTAAATTAAATTCCTGACCAATATCAGACGTAAAAACGACTATATTTCCTTGTGTGTACTCTCCCTCTTTTAACCTCTCAACGGCAAAATCAATTGCACGGTTAAGCCTGTCGCCGTTTTCGGGCATAATATCTCTTTGTACGGCTGGCAATAAATTAATAATAATATTTCTATCTTCAGAGATAGGCGTAATTAAATAAGGCTCATTGCTATATACAATTAAACCAGCTTGCGTTTTTAAGTTCTGCAAAAAATCTTTAATTGCAAATTTAGCACGGGATAACCGATCAGGCGTAACATCACCGTTATCCATATCAGAGGACATATTCAGCAAAAGCATTACAGGATTTGACGGAACATAGGCCGGAATATTTTTTTTGCTCCAAGACGGTCCTGATAATGAGAGTATTGCCCCGCACAATCCCACAAAAAGTATATAGCCGATAAAGCTTCGCTGTTTTGAACTTCCTTTTATTAAAAGAAAATTCAGCAAATTTCTGTCACAGACATTTTCCCATGCAGATACACTTTTATAACCGGAAAAAAAATACCTGTATAAAAACAGCGGAACAAATAACAGCAGTAAATACCAGGGGCGAATAAAATGAAAATTCATTAAAGCTTCAATCATTTTTAAGCACTCCTTTTCTGCCATCTTAAAAACAAGAAACTTACAATCAATCCAAGCGCCAAAGGATAGAAAAATAAATCCTTGCGCTCTTGAACAAACCGGTCTTCACTCAAACTTGGTTCCAAACGATCGATTTCTTGATAAATTTGCTGCAATCCCTTAGTATCCGAAGCCCTAAAATAGTTTCCTTTGGTTTCATTCGCCAATTGGCGCAAATCCGTTTCATCAATAGCATCAGCTTGAGGAATCCTTATGCCAAAGAAAGTATTGATAATTTGATTTTCAGAACCGATACCTATTGTATAAATTTTAACATTTTCAGTTTTGGCAATTTTTATAACTTCGGGCATACTCAAACTGCCGTCATTGTTCTCACCGTCCGTAAGTAATATAATTATTTTTCCTGAACCGGACGATTGTTCGGCGCGCAACGTTTTTAAGGCTAAACCAACAGCATCGCCTATCGCTGTTGAATTTCCTGCCATACCCGCATCAGTTGACAATAAAATATCGAGCACAGCTTGTTTATCAAATGTAGCCGGAGACTGTAAATATGCACGTGTACCAAAAAGAATTAAGCCTATACGGTCATTTCGGCGCTCATGTATAAAATTGCTTGCCGCAATTTTTATAGCCGTCAAGCGGTCAATTCTTTTTCCTTGATACGAAAAATCTGGAGTTTGCATGGAATTTGAAATATCCATAACCATAAAAATATCACGCCCGTAATTTTTTAATGGTATCGGATTGCTTACAATTTGCGGACGGGCAGCCGCTAATGTCAAAAGCAGCCAAACCAAATAAAGCAAAAACCATCTTTTGCTTTTTTCCCTGCCTATCAGCGGACTTTTCCATAAAGAACCTGAAAGATTGTTAATTCTTATAATATCCTTAAAAAAAGGAACTTTCAAAGCGTCTCCATGCAGCCCTTTAACCGGCGGAAAAAACTTATGAATAACAAAAGGAAGAAATGCAATTAACAAAAACCATGGATAAGCTAAAACAATCATAAATTTTCTCCTATCCAAATTTTGCAGAAGGAATATAATTTTTCCACATCAGACAAGCTGTAAGCGGTTGATAAAGGGTTAATATACGGAGCATTAATTAATAATTCAGAAACTGAAGCGCCAAGTTTGGCTTTTTGACAATGACTATTGAGAAAAACTATCCATTCTCTACCGTATAGAGCCGCAGCCTGCGGATATTTGCAAAGGCAAATCCGGCGCAAAATTTCAGATAACTTAACCACAGCTCCGGAAGATTTTAAATCCAAACTTGCCAACATCTTTAAAGCATAATGCTTTTTGCTTTTCAATTTCCATATTTTATACAATACTATAGAAACAGCCAGCATTATCGCCAGCAAAGCAAGCAGCCACCATCCATAAGCTAACGGCCAAAGGGATATCCCTTCGGCCGGAAGATGAATGTCACGCAATTCTGGTAAATTATTTTCCATTATATTAACCTCTTTCCGACAACCCTAAATTTAGGATTTAATCAGACAAATATCAAGAGATTAAATTAAGCGGCATTTGAGATTTGTTCGATTAAAATAGTTATATTGGTAATAAAAATCTTTACGGAAATTGCCAGCAAAATGATACCGAAACATTTTTTCAAAACATAAATACCGCTGCGTCCGACTTTATTTTCAATCCATTTAGCAGCTTTAACCACAACGTAAATTACTGCGATATTTGCCAATATGGCTAACAAAACGTTTATATCAGCATATTCAGCACGAATTGACATCAAAGTTGTCAAAGAGCCTGCGCCGGCCAACAACGGAAATACTAACGGCACAAAAGTTGCATCTTTAGGAGTATCAGGTCCCTCACGGAAAATATCGATATCCAAAATCATTTCTAAAGCCATAATAAAGATAATCAGAGAGCCGGCAATAGCAAATGATGACAAATCGAGTTTGAATAAATCAAGAAAGAATTGTCCGATAAAGAAAAAGCCTAAGAACATAAACAATGAAAAAACAGCAGCTTTTTCAGGATTAATTTTTTTGCCATGCTGTTTTAAATTGATGATGATAGGAACAGCGCCGATAACATCAATTACCGCAAACAAAACAACAAAAGCACTGATAAACTGTTGCATATTGAACAGTGAAAACATTATTTTATCTCCTAAATTAAAAAATTTAAGGCATTTCTAACATTAATAATTTGATAGTCAACATCTTTTCAAAAAAATATTTATTATAACTCAAAATATGTTATACATAATTATCGTTAATAACATGGACTTTTTATGATAAAACAGAACAAACAAATACTTATCAAACCGATTGATATTGAAAATCTACGCATAAAAAAACATTTAGCCGGCAAAACAAAAATCTGTTCAAAAGACGGGCGCTTTAAAACCATCGCGCGCATATACTTATGCCCAAACAGCCGATTTGACAATGAGATGGAAACCAAATGCGAACTCTATAAAGTGGTTATCCGCAAAAAACACGTGGTTGGCTATTGCTTATTATATAAAGAAGGCAGCTGCTTAAATGTTCCTTTATTAGGCAGCGTTGACAGCCATTATCATATCGGACATATTTTATCGCAAATTCTCATTGACCGCATGTTTGACCTCAATTGCGACAGAATTGAGCTTATTGCCAGCTGGAACAGCATATTGCACCATTATCACAACGGATATTTTCCTTGCGACCAACTTCCGGTTAACGCGGCAAAATGCGATTATTCTTTAGCGCAAAACAATATGCGTGAAATTCTTAAACTTGGCTGTTTGCCAATGTATCTGCCTACAAACATTTTAGAAGAAAAATATAATTCTTTTTCTGAAAAAATTCTTGATTTATCCAAGATTGCCACCGGAGAATCGAAAGTGGGAAAAACAACTTTGTTTAACCACCACAGCCGCATCAAAGAAAGTGTTACGGTTTACCGCAATGACTGCGATACAGAAGCCGAAATTTACACTCTTTGCCGTCCGGCAGCGAGAGGACGCAAAAAACTTGTTCTCGGCAATATTGTTCTTAATTATTTTTATTGGAAAGACGGAAAATTTATAAGTAATTTCGGCACCTATCCTGAATGGTCTGTTTTTTCACGCTATGGAAAAGAGCATTTTCTTGATAAAACATTCGCCGAATATTGGTCAATATGTAACAATGATTGTTTTGATGAAACGGAAATTGTCAATATATTATTCCAAATAGCTTTGGAAGCCGGACGTTATTATGACTGTCCGCGCTTGCAAATCGAAGCCGACTGGGACGAACATTCGGCCATGTATGAATATGGTTTTCGCACTCAGCCTTTTGATTGCCCTAAAAAAGCAGATGAAATTTGCAAAATTATCGAAACCGAAGCACAACAAAAATCCTCAATAAACCTCAACAAACTTGGCAGTATTGAAATGTTTTTAGATAGAAAAAACGTTAATGAACAAATCCGTAAACAACGCGTTTTATATTCAAAATGCAGAGTTGATTGCAACAAACGGCGCGGACTGCATAAAAACAGACGTTAAATTTGCCTACCAAAAAGAAAAAAGCTTCCCGAATTTCAAAATTCAGAAAGCTTTTTTTAATTGGTGGGTATGACAGGGATCGAACCTGTGACCCCTACGATGTCAACGTAGTGCTCATACCGCTGAGCTACACACCCGATATTCATATACGCTTTTACAGTATTTGTTTTTATTTGGCAAGAAATTTGTTATTAAAAATTTAATCTTTGTTGATTAGTATAAATTATATCCACAACAAAGGAAAAGATATGAGCGAAAAACATTTGGACTTTCAAATCGACTATTCCAAGTTAGATATCATAAGCGAATATAACACAAAAAACCAACGCTATCCGTTGGTCTTGTCAGTTCCGCACAGCGGACAGTCTTTCCCGAAAGAATTTATTGATAACGTCTGTGTAAGTGTGAACGAGCTCCGCTCTAATGAAGATCCTTTTGTTGATGAATTGCTGATGGATGCCTCTAACTGCGGCATTCCCATGGTTTCGCTGAATATCGGCCGTGCTTTCATAGATGTCAATCGTGATGCCATCGAAATTGATCCGTCTATGTTTTATAATTATCCCGAAAGCGATGTAGTTGTTGGAAACAAACGCTGCCGCGTCGGTTTGGGGCTGTTGCACCGCATTACATCCGAACGTAAAAATATATACGATGGTTTATTGAATTATAACGAAGCGCAAGCCAGAATTAAAAATATTTATAACGTGTACCACCGCGCTTTGCAAAAAATGGTTGATCATACTGTCAAAAATTTTGGATTTTGCTTAGTATTAGATTGTCATTCCATGCCTTCTAAAATATGTAACATCATGCAAGACAACCGCCAAATTGAATTTTGCTTGGGGACGCTGTTTGAACAAAGTTGTCCGGCTGAAATTATTGAATATATGAGTCAGGAACTCGGAGAAAAGTACAATGTAAGTTTGGATTGTCCCTATTCGGGAGCATATATCAGCTTTAATTATTGTCAGCCACGCAAAAATGTGCATACCCTGCAAATGGAAATTAACCGCGGAATTTACGAAGACGAGTCTGCTCGCAAAAAAAATGCCAATTTTCAATATATTAGTTCAGACATTTGTCAAAGTGTAACCGGTTTGGCTAATTTTTTGCTGGATTTTAAAAAATAGTTGTGTTATAAGCGTCTCTGTTTTTAATAATTTAGTGGCTGTAAAGAAAGCCGAGTTTGTTTTAATAACCTGCCCCTGAATTTTTATCAGGTATGGCCTTAAGCAGATTGAAACCGCTGATTGCGGGGGATAACTGTGGCAGTTCGGGGAAACAGAGGGATACTTTTTATTTTATAAGTATCAAAACAATTAATGATTTTTCTTATATTGCTGATGTTATTTCAGCCTATGCCGGCAAAAGCGCAGGAAACTGCTATTGTCGATGAAGATTTAATATGTCTTAACGCAACATTAAAAGCTGAAGAAGAATATCAGATTCAAAAACATTTGTTGACTTCTATATCTACTGTTGAAACAGGAAGATGGAATCAGCGTCTGCAACAAAAAACTGCTTGGCCTTGGACTGTTAATGTCAAAGGAAGAGGATATTTTTACAAAACCAAAGCCGAAGCCATTGCCGCAGTTAAAGATTGGCAGCGCCGCGGGTATAAAAGTATTGATGTCGGCTGCATGCAGGTAAATTTGCGTTTTCATGGCAAAAAATTTGCAAATTTGGAAGAAGCGTTTGATCCGAATAAAAACGTTGAAGTTGCTGCACGCTATCTGAAAAAACGGCATGAAACGCGTGGAGATTGGTTGAAAGCCGCAACAGATTATCATTCAAAACGCCCAAGTAAAGCCAATCGCTACAAAACCAAATTGTTGGCTGCTATGGATAATATAAAAGCAATGCAAGAGCAGAATATTGCTCAGTATGCTTCCAATTTTTTGGTCATAAAAGACAACCGCGGTTGGTTTTCCCGTTGGTTTAACAATGATAAAGACGAGCAAGAAGTCAAACTTTCTTTAAGAGGTTAATTTTTTGATGAAAATCGGCAAATTTATTCGGGAATATAAGCTTCGCAGTTATGAGTGCGACCGCAACGGAACTTTACGAATTGTGGCTTTGATGAATATATTTCAGGATGTTGCCGATTCTCATGCGTCTCTTTTGGGAATAGGTATTGAACACTGCCTGCAACACGGACTGGCATGGGTCGGCTCCAATTATCACATAAAAATTGAACGTATGCCGGCTTGGCATGAACAAATAACTGTCTGCACCTGGCCGTCCGCTGAAAAAAAAATAAGCGCTATCAGAGATTTTGAAGTCAGAGATGAACAACAAAATATAATCATCAGAGCTTCCAGCCAATGGGTTTTAATTGATTTTGCCAAAAAACGTCCGGTGGCTTTACGCGATAATTTGCCAGATTATCAACCTATTGAAGAACGGGCTTTAGACTCTGATTTTCCGAAAATAGAATCTTTACAAAGGAATGATGTTCAGAAAATTTTTGAAGTCCGTTACGATGATATTGATGTTAATAAACACGTTAACAATGCTGTCTATCCTTTATGGGCAACAGAAAGCGTAACCAACGACTTTCGTTTGATGCATCAGCCGGAAGAAATCGAAATAGCATTCAAAAAAGAAAGCCTTTACGGTGAAAATATCGAATCAAACACCCAAATTGATAAAAACATTTCTCTGCATAGTTTGATTGCCGGTGATGACAGGCGTGAAGTTGCACGGCTGAAAATTATTTGGAAAAAGTAACTAGCCTGCATAAAACCAATAACTTAATAATATTGCCGAGATTATCCCCGCCGCATCGGCTAAAAGAGCGCAAGGCAGAGCATGTCTGGTATTGCTGATTTTTATTGCTCCGAAATAAACCGCAATAACATAAAATGTGGTTTCAGTTGAACCTTGAACAACCGATGCAACAAAAGCAGGAAAGCTGTCAGCTCCATAAGTCTGCATAGTTTCAATCATCATTGCCCGCGCACCGCTTCCTGACAAAGGTTTGAGCAATGCTGTCGGCAGAGCCGGCACAAAGTCGGCATTTAAATTGAAAAATAAAACTATTTTTTCAATTCCCAGAATAAACAAATCCAGAATTCCTGAAACACGAAACAGAGAAATTCCCACCAACATTGCAACCAAATAAGGAATTATTGAAACAGCCAAATTAAAGCCTTCTTTGGCACCGCTGACAAATTCATCATAAACATTAACTTTACGGAATAATCCGCAAAGTATAAATGCGGCAATAATCGAAATCAGAATAAAATTTCCTAAATCAGAAGCTACACTGTTGCGCACTTCTGAACCTAAAAAAGCAAACCCCGCCGCCATAAAAAGAATTATACCAATAAATATTACGCCGTAAGTAAGTATGACACGATTAAATAAATTAATTTTTTGCACAATTGCCACACTTAAAAAGCCGACTAAAGTTGAAATTGAAGTTGCAAACAAAATCGGCAGAAAAACCGCCCCCGGATTTGAACTTCCAAGTTCACTCCGATACATAAGAATAGTCATCGGAATTAATGTTACAGAAGAAGAATTGATGACCATAAATAAAATTTGCGCATTAGAAGCCGTTGTCTTATGATGATTATCAGCCTGCAACTGTTCCATAGCTTTAATTCCCATCGGAGTAGCGGCATTGTCTAATCCCAGTATATTTGCGGCAATATTCATTACAATTGAACCCAAGGCCGGAGAATTTTTAGATATCCCAGGCATAATTTTGTTAAAAAGAGGATAAAGACCGCGAGCTAAATAACCGGTAATGCCCGACTTTTCGGCAATTTTCATCATTCCCAGCCAAAAACATAAAATTCCCGTTAAATTAAGGGCTATAAGAAAAGCTGATTTTGCAGAACTGAACGTTTCTTCCGCCAAATTATTCCAAATATCCATATTGCCTAAAGCAAAACTTTGAAATAGTGCTGCAACATAGGTTGCCACAAAGAAAAACGCCCAAATATAATTTAACATTGTATTGCCTTAAAAAATTTAATTATTTCGGTTAATTAAATTTACAATAAAAGCAACAGGTTAAATATTTAGTTAATATCAGCGGAATCGCTATCCATAAAACCGGACGACTGCATTTTATAAAAACCGTAGTATGTTCCCTGTTTGGCTAAAAGTTCAGAATGGGTTCCAGATTCAACTATTTTACCATTATCCATAACAACAATTCTATCCATTTCTTTCAATGTTGAAAGCCTGTGCGCAATGGCTATAACTGTTTTTCCGCGCATAAGTTCTTTCAACGAATCCTGAATATATTTTTCGCTTTCGCTGTCTAATGCCGATGTCGCCTCATCCAAAATCAAAATCGGGGCATCTTTCAAAATCGCCCGCGCAATGGCTATGCGCTGCCTCTGCCCGCCTGAAAGCATTAAACCGCGCTCTCCGACTGCTGTTTCATAACCTTTAGGCAATCCGATTATAAAATCATGGATGCGGGCCATTTTTGCCGCTTTATAAACATCTTCATCTGAGGCATCAGGTTTTCCGTAACGGATATTATCCATAATACTGCGGTTAAAAAGCCCAGGTTCCTGAGGTATTAAAGCTATTTGCTGACGAAGACTGTCTTGGCGCACTTGCGCTATATTCTGTCCGTCTATTGAAATTGTGCCTTTCTGAATATCATAATAACGGGATAACAAACGCACTAATGTTGATTTTCCAGAGCCAGAGTGGCCGACTAAACCGACTTTTTCGCCGGAGCGGATTAATAAATTAAAATTCTCAAACAAAGGATTGGTGTGTTTATAATGATAACAAATATTGTCAAAGACAATTTCTCCGGCAGAGACTTTGAGCTTTTGAGCATGAGAACAATCAACAACATCACAGGGTTTTGATAACAATGCCAACCCATCGCGCAAGCTGCCGTATAATTTGAAAAATTGCATAAAATTCATCGACAACATATTAAAAGTATTATTTAAAATCGCTATCAGAGATTGAATAAGCACAAAATCTGACACATTAATTTTGCCTATATACCAATACCAAATCGGCAGCAAATAAAACAAAATCTGTAAAGCCGAACGTAACAAATTTTGCCAAATAAAGACCATACCGAATTTTTTGGTTTCGGCTCTGTCCGCTTCGGCTGCAATGCGCATATAGCGAAAATAATATTTTTTCTCAAAATGATAGCGGCTGAAATTTTTGACTATTCCGGCATTGGTAATGCTGTCCACCAACACACCGTTGGCTTCGGACATTGTTTTTGCTCTTTTTTCCGAAACAGGAACCATAGTTTTTGAAAGCCTGTAAATAATATATATTAAAAATAAATTCAGGCTTATCAATAGCAAAGATAATTGAAAATTTATTTTGAAAATAAAGAAAAAAGTAATCACCATTGCAACCAACGGCGAAAAAAATCCCCACAGCAAATTATAAAAAGCCGGATATATACTATCGATAATTGTTTTAACTTTTCCAGAAATATTACCGGCCATTTCTTCGGCAAAAAAAGCCGTTGAGTGCTGGTGAACATAAGCAAATAAATCTTTTGATATCCGAACAATACAATTCGGCATAAAACGAGCTTCAACAAAAACCGTCCCGTTTTGCACCAGACTTTTCAGCAGCAGCGCCAATGAAGCCCAAAAAGCCGATAAAACAGCAAAAGCAAGATTTGCTTCTGTTGCTTGGGAAGAAGATATGGCTTCCACAATTTGCGCGGCAAAATAAAGAGAAACGCGCATAAGCAGTTCGCTCAAAACTATTGTCGCCACAATGCTGAAAAACAAAATCCGCTGCGCTGACAAATAATGCCATAAAAAACTCCAAACAGAATTAGGAATTTTTTTCACTTCCATTTCAAACGCCTCTTTTTCAGTTTGGTTAACTTGGCGCTTATAACCGCCGTATCACTTCCAGTTTTTGCCAATCGTTCATACATACGCTCAATTTCTTTTTCAAGATATGCTTGTTCTATTTCATTGTCGAGCTCATGTTTTTGTTCTTCCGTGCCATTTGCGCGAATTTCATCCATTTCGGCAATTAAGTCTTCAACATGAATACTGCTGTCTGTTTTTTTCTTCAGAAAATACGGAATTTCATATATCAACTGACGCGTATTGCTGTATGCTATTTTAGAATCCTGACTGTCAACATAACGTAACTTCAAAAGCCTGAACACAATTTCAAGTTCATTTGAATTGTCTACCACAATAAAGGGAAGAGGTTCGGCAAAAGCTGTTGCTGCAATTTGCTTAAGATATTCCAGCAAATGATAAAAAAAGCCGTCAATATTATAAAGAATAAAAGGCTTTACATCTAAAAAGCCGTCCTGCATGGCAACACAGTCATATGCCAATTCATCTAATGTGCCGACTCCTCCGGGAGCAAAAACCACAAAATCGGCTTTCAGCAATTTTTGTTTTCTTTCCTCCAAAGTTTTAGCCAAAATAACTTCACCAATCTGCTGCAACAATTTATCATCTTGCGGATACAAACAAAAATAGCTGTCTGTTGTCACCGCATTAATAGGACTTTTTGTTTCAACACCGCAATAATGTTTATTCCATCCGTCAACAACGCCTCGCGCTACGGCTCCCATAATTCCTGAATTTGATAAACCAAAATCAAGCCTTAAGTTCATTTTTACAATTTGCCGGCCTAAACGATAAGCCTCTTCAACATAAATATCATCATTGCCGGAACGGGCGCCGCCGGCTACGAACACTCTCAAACCATCGCTGGAATTTTCACGGGCAAAAGCTTTAACCGGTTCATTATTTTTCTCTTCAGACATTGTTATAACTCCTCAATATCGCCTTGTTTTTGTTCAGCATAAAAACGAGCCGTAAAATCATCTAAATTATCATTTTCAATAGCTTGACGAAGCCCAGCCATTAAGCGTTGATAATACCGTATATTGTGCCAGGTCAAAAGCATAACTGCCAAAACTTCATTAGCTTTTTGCAAATGGTGAATATACGCACGGGAATAACCGGTGCAAAGCGGACAATCACACCCTTCTTCCAAAGGACGGGGATCTTCTTTATGGCGCGCATTGCGGATATTTATTGTACCAAAACGGGTAAAAGCCTGAGAAGTTCGTCCTGAACGCGTCGGCATAACGCAGTCAAACATATCGACCCCTCGTAAAACAGCACCGACAATATCGTCAGGCCGCCCAACCCCCATCAAATAACGAGGTTTATCTGCCGGCAAAGTCTGCGGAGCATAATCCAAAACTTTAAACATAGTTTCCTGCCCTTCTCCTACGGCAAGTCCCCCGATAGCATAGCCATCAAAACCTATTTCGCACAATTTCTGTGCTGAAATACGGCGCAAATCTTCATAATCGCCCCCTTGCTGAATTCCGAATATTCCATATCCATCACGATCAACAAAAGCCTGTTTGCTTCTTTTGGCCCATCTCATCGACATTTCCATAGACTTTGCCACCTTATCGTGAGGCGCGGGTAATTTAACGCATTCATCAAAACACATAGTAATATTGGAATCTAGTTTATGCTGAATTTTAATAGATTCTTCCGGTGATAAAAAATAGCGTTTACCGTCAATATGCGAAGCAAATGACACACCATCTTCGCCTATTTTGCGCAAACCGCTCAAACTCATAACCTGAAAACCGCCGGAATCTGTCAAAATAGGTTTATTCCAATTCATAAATTTATGCAAACCGCCCATTTTTTCGACTAAATCCGCCCCTGGACGCAGCATCAAATGATATGTGTTTCCAAGTAAAATTTCCGCTCCGGTAGCAGCAACGGATTCAGGCATCATTGCTTTTACGGTTGCACAAGTTCCTACCGGCATAAATGCAGGCGTGTTTACAATTCCGTGTTTTGTATGAAGTTGTCCGCGGCGCGATTTGCCGACGGTTTTTAAAATATCAAATTTTAGCGACATATCTTTTTCCGTTTATTGTTGAATGTATCATCATGCCCTAATTAGTCATGCTTGGCAAGATATAAATAAACGTTTTATTCAATCTCTGATAATGTCTTTCTTTATCATATAAAAAAGCAGAAACAGCGCCGGAAGAACCAATAAAGCCACACTTAAAAAGAAAACCGGCCAACTCATAGCACCGGCAACATATCCGCTGCTTGAAGACAAGACATCACGCGTCAAGCTCATTAATGATGACAATAAAGCATATTGCGTTGCCGTATAAGCCACACTGCATAATGACGACAAATAAGCGACTAAAGCTGTGGTTGCCATTCCGCCGGCCAAATTATCGGCACAAATTGTAACTCCCAGCATATAAATATTATTGCCTATTAAGGCTTGCGCAACATAAACAAGATTGGTCGCCCCCTGCAAAATTCCCGCCAACATTAGGCTGTATTTCAAACCTTTGCGTCCGACAACCAGTCCGCCGACCAGACCTCCGATAATCGTAGCTATCATACCGTATATTTTAGAAGCATATCCGATTTGAGCTTTTGTAAATCCCATGTCGTCATAAAAAACATTGGCCATCGGCGCTTTATAATCATCGCTTAAACGATAAAGCAAAATAAAAATTAATATTAATCCCCATCCGCGGTGTCCCATAAAATCAATAAAAGGGGCAACTATTGAACGCCTTAAAAAGCGTTTTAATCTCGGATAAAAAGGCAATCTTGCGGCTGAAGGTTCATGGTAGGAACTATCTTTTTCAGGTTCCCGTGAAAAAATAACGGTAATCATACCGACAACAGCTCCGACAGACATTATCATATAGACTCGGTTCCAGCTCATATAATCGGCAAGCAATAAAGCAAAAGCTCCGGAAAATATCATTCCTATACGATAGCCCAAAACAAATACGGCTGAACCTGCGCCTTGTTCTTTATCCTCAAAACTGTCAATACGAAAAGAATCAACTACGATGTCCTGAGAAGCGGAGCAAAACACAACCGACATTGCGACCAAAGCCATAAGATGCATATTTTCAATTGACGGTGTTAAACGCGACATCAGCAGCAGAGAAATCATCAAGCAAATTTGCGTAAACAAAGCCCATCCCCGACGACGCCCAAGACGGCTGAACAGAGGCAGACGGATACGATCAATCAGCGGTGACCAAGCCCATTTGAAACTGTATGGGCTTTTGACCAGAGCAAACGCGCCTATTAAAGCGTAACTCAAACCGCTGTCCTTAAGCCACAGCGACAATGTACCTGAAACCAAAAGCAGAGGAAATCCACTTGAAAAACCCAAGCCGATCATGACTAACATTCGGCAATCCGCATAAATTTTAAGAGTGTCTAACCAGCGCTTCAACATATCTTTCCCCCATGTAACAAAACATAATACAAAGAGGTTAATTTTTTATAAGCCGCATAAATGTCCGATAATATAATCTAATACCATGTTGCCTGCTGAAGTTACTTTGATATCAGTATCGTTTTCTATAAGCAGCCCTTCTTTTTTAAACTGTTCGAAAAATGTTTTATTTACAACAGAATAAAAATCTATTCCGCACTGTTTTTCAAAATGTTTTTTTTCGATTCCCGAACGCAGACGCAGTCCCATTATCAACAGCTCTTCAGCTCTTTCGTTCGGTGTTATAATTTCAAACCGGCGATGATAAAAAGTATTCAGTAAATCTTTTCCTTGATGAACACGGCCGACAGCCCCGTTTCCGATACCTATATAATCATATCCCTGCCAATATCCCAAATTGTGCTTGCATTCAAAACCTTGCCGCGCATAATTTGAAACCTCATAACGGTGATAGCCATTATCATCTAATATCTGTTCCGAAACCTCATACATTTTGCAAGCTGTTTCTTCTTTGGCAGGCATAACTCCTCGACGGGCAAAAACTGTATTTTCTTCTATTGTCAATTGGTACAAGGATAAATGTTTTAATCCCACACTACAGGCAAATTTTAATTCTTTTTCCCAATCCAATACAGTTTGAAACGGACGTGCATAGATAATATCAATTGAATGATTATCAAAATTTTTCTGCACTGAATCTATTGAAGACAATGCTTGTTCTAAGCTGTGCGTCCGTCCAAGAAATTTCAAATCTTTTGAATTCAGAGCTTGAACTCCTAAAGACAGTCTATTAATTCCGGCTTGCCGCAAATCAGCAAACAATGTACCATGATTTGTGTTCGGATTTGCTTCAAGAGAAATCTCGACTTTTTCGGAACAAGGCCATAAAGCAGCTATTTTATCAATTATGCAGCTTATTGACTGAGGTTTCAGCAGTGACGGCGTTCCCCCGCCGAAAAAAATGCTTTCGACTTGATAGCCGTCATTCATTTTCCGATAGTAGGATAAGTCATCTAAATAAGATTTTACAATCTGCTGCTCATCAACATTTTTGTCGACCTTGCTGAAAAAATCACAATAAGGACATTTGCTTTTACAATACGGCCAATGAATATAAACGCCCAAACGTTCCATCAGAGGATAAACTTCGATAAATCGCTGACCGCTGTATATTTGCCTAAACGCTCATCTACCATTTGCGGGGTAATCAAAACTTTGTCACCGCTGCGGTCAGAAGCCGTAAAGCTAATATCTTCAAGCAATATTTCCAAAACCGTATGCAAACGGCGCGCACCTATATTTTCAACATTTTCATTAATTTGAACTGCGACATCGGCTATACGGTCGATAGCTTCCGGTGAAAACTCAAGTTCAAAATTTTCCGTTTTCAACAAAGCTTTATATTGATCGATTAAATTTGCTTCCGGTTCCGTCAAAATACGAACAAAATCATTATGTGTCAAAGCCTGCAATTCAACCCTGATTGGCAGCCTTCCCTGAAGTTCAGGCAGCAAATCAGAAGGTTTTGAAAGATGGAAAGCACCTGAACAAATAAATAAAATATGATTGGTTTTAACCATGCCGTGTTTGGTAGATACAGTTGTTCCTTCAATCAAAGGCAATAAATCTCTTTGCACGCCTTCGCGGGAAACATCACCGCCGCGGCGATCATCGCGCCCGCTGATTTTATCGATTTCATCAATAAAAACTATTCCGTCATTTTCAACGGCTTTGATGGCTGATGAAATAATTTTTTCATCATCTATAAGCTTGTCGCATTCTTCCTGCATAACCACTTTTCGCGCATCTGAAACCGACATTTTTTTGTTTTTGTACTTATCTCCCAGAGATTTTCCGAGAATATCTCCAAGACTTATCATTCCCATTTGTGCTCCCGGCATTCCAGGAATTTCCATTGTCGGCATAGTATTTGATTGAACATCTATAACACTTATTTCAATTTCACGTTCATCAAGTTCACCGCTGCGAAACATTTGACGAAATTTTTGTTTGGTGTCTTCACTGGCCGATACGCCTACCAACGCTTCGAGAATCCGTTCTTCTGCTGCCAAAGAAGCTTTTTCTTCAACAGCTTTGCGCATATTGGTCTTGTTTTGCGCAATAGCAATATCCAACAAATCTCGGATAATAGATTCCACATCTCTGCCGACATAGCCGATTTCGGTAAATTTTGTTGCTTCAACTTTAATAAAGGGAGCCTTTGCCAATTTTGCCAAACGGCGTGAAATTTCGGTTTTTCCTACTCCTGTCGGTCCAACCATTAAAATATTTTTCGGAACAATTTCATCCCGCAAATGCTCTTCAACCTGCATTCTGCGCCAACGGTTGCGCAAAGCAATAGCTACTGCTTTTTTGGCTTCATTTTGGCCGATAATATATCTATCAAGTTCCGAAACTATTTCTCTCGGACTGAAATTTGTACTAGTCATGCTGAGATACCTTTTCAATAATCAAATTATGGTTGGTGTAAACATCTATATCACCCGCAATATTCATTGCTTTACGGGCTATTTCTTCCAGACTTAACCCCTCTATGTCATATAAAGCTTTAGCTGCTGCCATTGCATAATTGCCGCCGCTGCCTATGCCTATAATTCCGTCATCGGGCTCCATAACTTCGCCGGTTCCCGAAATAACAAGCGATACATCCTTATCAGCCACAATCATAAAAGCTTGCAGCTGGCGCAAATATTTATCCATTCGCCAATCTTTTGCCAATTCGACAGCCGCCCGTTTCAACTGATAGGCATATTTTTCCAATTTGCCTTCCAAGCGTTCAATCAGCGTAATGCCGTCAGCAGCCGCGCCGGCAAATCCTGCAATGATTTTGCCGTTGCCGATACGGCGGACTTTAACCGATTTTGATTTAAAAATAACCGTTTCCCCGAGTGTTGCCTGTCCATCACCGGCAATCACAACATCCGAACCTTTGCGTATGCATAAAATGGTTGTCATTTGGTATCCTTGTTAAAAATTAAATGTACTTATTATGTAGGAAAAAAAGCCGGACTTTGCAAGTGAGATATTAGGCTTTTATCAATGAAATTCCTGAAAAAAGCATTTGCGCAACTTTTTCAGCTTGTTGATTTAAGGCACTTACCCTAAAACTTTTTTCGCCTTTTCGAGTTAGTTTTTCGTTTATTTCAGGGTGTCTTCTTAAATAATCGCGCAA
>CAVIWQ010000003.1:24435-25172 GCA_963646605.1 Bacteroidaceae bacterium | reverse complement strand
AGCTCATCTTGCGAAATAACAGCTGTTTTCGGCAAATAGCGTCG
The DNA here is from genome assembly GCA_963646605.1 of Bacteroidaceae bacterium. Classification (GTDB taxonomy): domain Bacteria; phylum Pseudomonadota; class Alphaproteobacteria; order RF32; family CAG-239; genus JAFUYI01. Next base: position 25,128 of record CAVIWQ010000003.1, on the reverse strand, counting down.
AAAAACATCTTTCAGCAGCGGATAATGCGTGCAGCCGAGGATTAAACTGTCAAAATCAATGAATGACCGTGAATATTCACGAACAAACTCTTCGGCATAGGAAAAATCGTTATTTTCAATTGCGGGAACCAATTCAGGAGCGGCAATCTCCAAAACATTAAGCTGAGAATTCAATTTATGCAATTCCGTTTGATAAATATGGGAACGCACTGTTGCCGATGTCGCCACCACCCCGATTTTTTGAGCCTGTTTCATAACCGCAACTTCAACCGTAGGAATCACAACCCCCAAAACTTTAACATCGGGAGCAAATTCTGGAATAAAACGTTGCTGAATATAACGAAGAGCTATTGAAGTGGCCGTATTGCAGGCAATAATAATAATCTTGCAGTCATTAGCTATCATATAACGCATGGCAGACAGCGTATAGCTTAAAATTTGTCCGGAAGTTTTATCTCCATAGGGCAAGTGCGCCGAATCACCATAATATAAATAATCGTATTCCGGCATTTTATTGATAAAAGCTTTAGTTATCACCAACCCGCCAAGTCCCGAATCAAAGACGCCTATTTTCATTTTTCCTCATTTTAACAATCATTAAAACACTTTGAACATAAAACCTTTGGATTATTTTTTCACTAAAAAAATTTAGCCACTTGCTTTATATATAAAACTAATGTAAAATTATATCAG
>CAVIWQ010000003.1:14926-24425 GCA_963646605.1 Bacteroidaceae bacterium | reverse complement strand
GTTTTCTGCCATTTATAGTCTTGACCCCCAATCAGCTCACCGGCAGAAAACAGCGCCTTGCGTCTTTATGATGGCAAGGCGTTTTTTTATGTTTTATATAAAAGAAAACTCCCGATTTTCGGGAGCTTTCTTCAAACAGCATTTTTTATTATCGACCGCAGCCGGCATTGTTTCTTTGTTGAAATAATGTCAGCGGATTTTTAACCGGTGTCAATTCTCCGTCTACATAATCAAGTCCCAATGTGCGGATATCTTTTTCAAATCCTTTCATCCAGCGTTGTTCAACCTGCGTTGGCTCATATCCCTTTGTAATGCGCTTCTGCATATCTCGGTAAACGACATCGCTGCCTTCAAGGTTTTTGCAGAAATTATGCAATTTGGCATCGGCATCATCTGTATTGCCTTGAATAAATCCTCCCAAATAAGATGTTCTGGTAGCATTGGCATTCCATTCATGAGTTGCTCTGAGGTGAGAACGAATCGTATTATTTATCGGAACATTTCTCAAATATTGGGTATCGACTTCCGGCTCGCCTGCCCCATGGCTGATAAAAGTATAATGTCCTTTTATGCCTCGGTACTGGCTAATACGGTGCTGTGTATCAATCTCAGCCGTGTTTTGCTGAGACTGAGCCGTTTCAGCCTGCGCTCCTTCTCCATTAGAAACCTCAGTTTTGCCTTTTCCTGAATGGTTATAAACATCATCATCATTAACCCTGCGGCGTGAAGCTGAATATTGAGGCGGTGTTTTCTTAGGAGTTTCAGCTTCTGCTGTCTTTGTTTCAGACGCACCGCTATGGCTTGCCGCTTGATTTTCAGCCAATTGAGCTCGACCGCCAAAATTGAGATTATGTTCTTTGGCATAATCACTCATAAATGCCAACTCTCCAACGCTGGCTTCGTGAGTTGCATTCATTTTTGCAAACAAAGCTTTATAGGCCTCGGCATCAGCTTTTGCCGTTTGTTCGGCGCTCATTACAGATTTGTAAACAATGTCGCCATTGCCTTCAATTTTGAAAGAAAGTCCCGAAGAAGTGGTCATATAGCCATCGGCTCCCATAGTAGGAACAGCTGCTCTGCCGCTATTATCGGAAGCTGCGCTTTCTTTAACCGTTTCATGAGTTTGGGCAGAAGTCTTTTCAACCGGTTCTTTAGCTTCAACTGTATGTGTTTCATTGCTTGAAGAAGTCTTGACGGTTTCCGTATTTGACTTATTTGACGATGACGGCAAATCACTCATTTTGATACCGTATTTTTTCATTTCTTTTTCATGGTCATGAAGAAACATTTTTTCCGCATCGTTCAATTCGCGTCCAGAATTTTTCAGATCCATGTAAATTCCATGTGTAATACTGGCTTTTTGAGACACGCCTAGTGCTTCATGAACGACCGCATTATAATCTCTGCTGCGAATGGCGCCGTTAGCCGTTGAGTAAGAACCATCTTTATTTTGAGTAATATCGTTAACCAAAGTGCGATAAACTTTCAAAGTATTTCTGGAACTTCCTGTATATTTGAGAGAATAGCCAGAATTATCCTCATTGCTTGTAATGGAGTATTTTGCATTAACAAAATCATTATGCACTTCGCCTTTAGTTTCGTTTGAAATCGGTTCCTGAACAGGAGTTTCCGCCTGTTTTACGCTATTTTCTTTATTTTGTTCAGCAGCAACCGTTTTATTTTCTTCTCCATTGTTTTGCGCCTGATCTTGAGAAGAATTTTCAGAAACAGGCTGTTCCTGCGTAACAGCTTTTTCTTGTTCTGCGCCTTTATTTTCAACAGTTTTATTTTCGGCATTATCCGAACCTTTGCTTTCAAGTTCGGTTGTATTTCCTGCTTTTGCCGAATTGTCAGCTTGTTGTTCATTTTGCAGCCCCAACTTATTCATATTGGCTTCATGCGTCTTGATAAACGCTTTTTCAGCATCTGTAAGCTGAGTTCCTGACTTTTGAACATCTTTGTATATTTCATGCTCAATCGTAACCGATTTTGCTGCCGCTTCGACCCTTCCTCTGATTATGCTGTAATCTTGACCGTGAATATGTCCGTTGGCAGCACTGTAACTTCCATCTTCCTCACGAGTAATGGTTTTAAGCATTGATTTGTAAATACCTTTGTCGGCTTTGGCTTTGCCTTCATAAGTAAGGCTATAGCCTTTTTCACTTTCATCACCTTCAATGGTATATTTCAGATTAATGCCTTTTTTGGTAATTTCGCCCTGAACAGGTTCATTGGCAGCAACCGGTGTTTCCTGCTGCTGTTCACCATTTTCAGCACTGTTTTCAGGAGCTTTTTGTTCTTCCACCGGCTTATCTGTTGCCGGTGTTTCACTATTTCCCTGAGGTTCATTTGAAGTTTGAGGCTTTTCAACATCTTCAAGACGCGTACCGCCGTTTGAGCGGTGCGTTGAGGTTGAGTGATGTTGTTCTGAATTACTATGAGCATGAGCATTGCTCCAAGCCTTGGCTTCAGCATTCAGAGCTTCGGCATCAGGTCCGGTAAAGTTGCCGCGGGCATCAAAATGTTCTCCGGCAAATTTAACCATATCTTTTAACTTAGCTTCATCTATCTGTCCGCTTTCATACATACTTTGCAATTTTGCAGAAGTCAAAACTCCGTTAGACGGCGTATCACCGACAGCAGGATCGGCATTGCCTTCCAAAATCAAGCTGGCAGCCCGCGGATAGCGTTTGAACAGCATATCCAAATCATGCTGCTGTTCCGATGACAAATTATTTAAATCAATGCCATCTGCCGCAGCTGTCTGTCCAAACATCTGGGAATCGGAATTTTCACCTCCCGTAAGATTAGCTTGTTCCTCTTTCCATTGCATAAAGCTATCTTTTTGCTCATATGCTTTTGTATTCAAAATACTGTCATTTTCATTAATTTTGGCCCCAAGTGTAACATTTTCGTCATTTTCATTAAAATAAGTTCCGGCTTGTTCAGAAGCGCCGGCTCTCAATCCGGTATCCGTATTTGAAGCTGTTCCTGCTGCTGTCTGAGTTTGCTGAGATTCCAAATCCTGTCTTACTCCGAAAAATCCGGCAATAGCCAAACCACCGGCACTTCCTAACAGTGTTCCCCAACGTTTAAAATTCTTTTCTTTACGTTTGGCCGCAACATTTTTAGCAATATCATTCAATTCGGTTATTTTTTCTTGTTTCAAATCTATCTTATTTTGATTTAAAACTTCTAAAATATATGCCTGTGGATTTTTTGAACGCAATTTCAAAGTTTTTTTATCTGTTGGCAATTCTGCTCCATATTGCTGCAACATCGTATCCAGCTGTTTTTCAAATTGCCGCTGTTTTTGGGCTGCAAATTCTCCGGCAATCATACCGGAGGCCACACTGATAGTGGTTGCGCTGATTGTACGCGCCGAAATTGCCGCGGCTTTCCAATCAAGATTTTTAACTCTGTCGACAATGCCCGACAACATACTGCCGCCGGTGCTTGCATGACCTTCCGCCAATCGGCCTGCCAACCCCGTAACCGAGCCCAAACCGTGTTCAGCAACTGATGCCGCGCCGAATCCCATAGAAACGGCTGATAACAAAGCAGATGTTCCCATTGCCACCGCAGCTTCTCTATTTTCTTTTGAAAAGAAATAAGAGCGGTAATTTTTCGGAAATTCTTTTCCTTCCGCTTTAGCTTTTTCGGCTTTTTGCTTATAATCGTTATAATTGTTTTTAACTTGTTTATAAAGTCTGTACCCCGAAAGCGCCGCCATACCTGCAATACCGGTCGTCGCACTTACCACTGTATTAAGAGATATAGTTTTAGATAAAGGATATAGTTTAGGATGTTTCTCGGTTTGTTTTTTATCCCATGCCTTTACTTTTCCCCAGATGCCTTTGGCTTTAGTCATAATTGACATATGCTCGGCTTTTTGCTCCAATGCCGCGCCGCGGGTGCATGAAACATTCGCCCAAGAAGACTTTAATGTTTCTTTATCGGAAAAAGTATCATGATTAAATACAACCGTTGAAGTATTGATTTTGTCTTGATAGCTGCGAACAGCCGATAATCTGCTGCGGAACGCATCCAGATGTTTTTGAGCAGAAGATACATGCTCTTTATCAGCCAACTTATTATATTCAGGAACGCGTTTGGTTTCATTGAGCAAAAATTGGAGAGCAACTAATTCTTCGCCTTCAACTTTTTCGGCTTTTCCGGCTTTTTCAATAACCGACATTAATTCTTGACGAGCCGGTTTATTCAGCAAAGGACGACCTTTGCACATTTTAGCCATTTCAGTTATGCTGAGCGATTCACCGTTTTCAATGCGCTTGTCCGCTTCTTTTATTTCATCTTCGGACATGGCCGTAATATATTCAGCCGGATTATCTACTTTAGGCTCTAATTGCTCATCAGCGGCAAAATCGTAATCTCCTTGCAGTTCAGGATGTTCTTTAACATATAATTGTTTTTGATATTCCTGCCAAAGCTGAACGCCTGTCTGATCTAAAACTTCGCTTGTTTTTTCGATATAAGCTTTTTTGTTGGCTTCTTTATCTTCTGTCGGGGCATTTCTGGCTAAATCTTGAATACTTTCTAAACGAGCAAGTTCGGCCACTTCTTTTGCCGTTTCACCATCCAAAGAAGAGAAAAATCCATCAAAACTTTCAAAATCATTAGTAACATGGTGGTGTTTAACACCATCTTCCTGTGTTATTTCTTCAATCGGCTGAATATCGGCAGTTTCTTTGTCCCAAGCTTCGGCGTTGGCAACAATATCCTCATTTTCATCAATATTTCCAGAGTTTGAATCCTCTTCATACTGAGTAACTAAAGGGACTATTTCACTGTTAATTTGAGCATTTCGTTCCTGTGTCTGCTCATCAACATCTTCTTTTGAATTGGAGATATACAAATATTGCTGATATTTTTCGGCTCCTTCAGGAGTTAAGCCTTCAAGCTCAAAACTTTCCAATTTTTGTTCGGCAAAGTCCTGAATACGTTTAATAGCTTCATCCACCTGCATTACCAAAGGACCGTCAATTCCATAGTTAGACAGTTGAGAAAGCTTATCCACAAGACCGGAAACACCTTCCAAGTCACCGGATAAAGTTTTTAACAATTCTTCAATTTCATTGTCAATTTCAGCCATGGGTAATACTCCAAATAATTTAGCTATTTTTATTGTTCAATAATATATTAAAGTTTGAGCTTCGTCAATTATTTTTGTCCTCTTTTTGGCGCTATTTTGTCAAAATGTTTTTCCAAAAATCGTTGGACAAGCATTAGTATTGCGTTATATTGGTTAACAATTATCAAACAGGAGGAAAATATGAAAAAAATTATTCCCGAAAGCTTAAAATCAGGAGATGAAATCAGAGTTATCGCACCGGCAACCGGTATTAAAATTTTATCCGAAGAATGCTTAAATTTAGCAAGGCAACGTTTGGAAGCCATGGGATTAAAAGTTACTTTCGGACGCAACACCACCGCAGACAATTGGGATATGAGCGGTTCAACCAGCATTGAAAAAAGACTTGAAGACCTTCATGAAGCCTTTGACGACAAAAATGTCAAAGGTATTTTTACAGCTATCGGCGGCAGCAATTCTAACCAATTGCTATCGGCTATCGACTATAAACTGATTGCTGCAAATCCTAAAGTTTTTTGCGGATTTTCAGATATTACGGCTTTGCTCAACGCCATTTATGCTCAAACCGGAATGATCACTTTCTCAGGACCGCACTTCAGCTCTTTCGGCATGCTTAAGGGCATTGATTACACTATTGATAATATGAAAAAAATATTATTTGAAAATAAAACAAATAATATTACGCCTTCCGTTGAATGGAGCGATGATTTATGGTTTATCGATCAGCAAAACCGCCAATTTATCAAAAACGAAGGTTATTGGTATTTGCAGAGCGGCAAAGCCGCCGGCACTCTGGTTGGCGGTAATTTAGGCACTTTCAATTTATTGTTAGGCACAAAATTCCGTCCCGCCTTTGAAAAGGATACAATTCTGTTTATTGAAGACACCGAAGGTTCGGATATTGCCGATTTTACCCGTAATTTTCAAGCACTTATCCTACAACCTGATTTTGAAAACGTAAAAGGAATTTTAATCGGAAGATTCCAAAAAAATTCAAAAGTCAGCAGAGAACAACTTGAATTTATGGTTAAACGCTTTGAAAAAGACCTAAAAGGAATTCCTGTTACAGCCAATCTTGATTTTGGGCACAGCACACCTTTGCTTACTATTCCGGTTGGCGGACAAGCTATTATTAATGAAACTCAAATAAGTCTTTCAATATAGTTAAAGTCAATGATGGCGGCGGTGATGGCGGTAATGATGATACCCTATTGCCGTTCCGCCTACGACAGCAGCAGTTCCTACCAACCATACCGCATTATCATCTTTGTAAGAGTTATCATAGCGCGGTTGGCGAATGTAATAAATATCATCGGGTTCCGGAGTATTGTTTACTATGGTTACAGTTGTCACAGGAACCTGTTCGCGCACAACAACCACTTGAGCATTTTGGTTTGGTGTATATACGACAGGCGTTATTATTTTTGTTTGAGCATTAATATTAAATGCCGCCAGCAGTACAGTTAAAAGCGATATACTGAATATTTTCCGTTTCATTGTTTTTCTCCGAAAAACTAATATTCTTTATGATAAATGTTCATATAAAATTTTGCAACCGAGTAATATCAAAATAATACCAGCTGCAATCTGCATAGCTTTGGTCGGCAATTTTTTCAAACAACAACTGGCACAGAAGCCGCACAGCGTGCAAACAAAACAAATCAATCCGATAACCAGCGCCGAAGCAATAATATTTACCGGCATAAAATAAAGACTAATCCCAGATACACAGGCATCAATACTGGTTGCAACGCCGATAACAAACAAAGTTTTCAAGGTTAATTTTTTAGGCAATTTAACATTTTCATCTTCACCGCGAAGAGCCGCAATTATAACGTTCAGCCCCAAAATAAAAAACACGGTAAATGCCAGCCAATGGTCAACAGCTTCAATATACTTATGAACGGATCCTGTGGCCAGCCAGCCGATAATCGGAAAAACAAACTGTCCTAAACCCGTTGCTGCTCCAAGTTTCAGACCATTGTGCAAAGTTTTCTTTTTTAAGATTAGCCCATACGAAAAGGCCACTGTAAAAGCATCGGCGGAAAGTGCGAAAGCCAACAAAACAACACCAAGCATCATTTATCCTTTTATAAAAATGAACAATGCTTGGTGTTGTATTAAATTATTTTCGTATAATCAAGCTTTAATTTCTCAATATGCTGATATTATGTGCTTCCGGACGGCCGACCTTATCCGGAATAATTTCAAAAGAAAGCTCCTGCCCTTCGCTAATGCGTTCCAATCCAGATTTTTGAATTGCGGTAATATGAACAAAAATATCTTTTTCGTTTGCCGGAGTTTTTATAAATCCATAACCTTTTTTGTTGTTAAACCATTTTACTGTTCCATTTAGCATGTTAGTTCCTTTGTGATATAATTAAACCATACCGTCCATGCGGCTATTGGGATGTAAGCACGGTTTTAGAATTTTCAACGGCAGGAGTTTTATTTTTTCAACATTTTTATTTTATCAGCCAAACAGAAAGCTGAATCGATAATCTCATCCTCACCGGCAACTTTCCTGTTTTCCATAATTATTTTTCCATCGCAAATCACATCGCTGATACAGGAACTGTCAGCAGCATAAACCAAATTTGAAATCAAATTATAATTCGGCGTCAAAAACGGATTTCTGAGATCAAGCAACAAGCAATCGGCCAAAGCACCTTCTCTTATTTCTCCGGCATCAAGTCCGAAAGCACGAGCACCGTTACGTGTCGCGGCGGTAAATATTTCTTCCGCTGTTCCAGCTAAAGCGGAATTTGCTTCGGCCTTGGCTGCCAAAGAACAAATTTTCATTGCTTCAATCATACTTAAATTGTTATTGGAACTAGCGCCATCGGTTCCCAGTGTGATATTATCAGGCATTTCACTAAACAAGCGTTTAAACATAAACAATCCCGAATTTAATTTTAAATTAGAAGTCGGATTGGTAGAAATATAACAACCGCGTTTTTTGATTAAATCAATATCTTCATTTGATAAGTGAACAGCATGAGCCAACATGGTTTTTGGGGTTAAAAGTCCCAAACTATCAAGTTTTGCCACCGGAGACATTCCGCATTTTTTCATACAATCTTCGACTTCCTGCTTAGTTTCTGAAACGTGAATCTGCATATACCATCCCTGTTCTTCAGCAACTTTTGCGGCATAACGGAACAAATCATCGGAAACAGTATAAACGGCATGACAGGATAAACATTTAATTATTCTTTCTGGACAGGGGTTTATGCATTTAATAAAATTGACTGTATCTGCTTTTTTTTGTTCAAATTTTACCGCGTCAAACATATCCATTTCCACTCTGGAAACTGCAGCGCGCATCCCCATTTCAGCAACAGCACGCATTGTCTGCTCTGCAAAAAAATACATATCAGCGAAAAAAACCGTTCCTGATTTAATCATTTCAAGCAAGGCTAAGCGGCTGGCTGTATAAATATCTTCAGGCGTCAATTTATCTTCAATCGGCCAAATATCTTTGCTTAGCCATTCAAACAAAGGCTTATCATCACTATAGCCGCGCAAAATAGACATTGCGGCATGATTGTGCGTATTATAAAAAGCCGGCGAAATTGCTTTATGCGAACCATCTATAACATAGTCGGCTTTTTCTTCAAAATCTGGAGCTATTTTAGCAAATCGATTATTCTTTATATACACATTGGTCTTTTGTCCGTTGTGTAAAACATTTTTAATTAAAATTGACATTTTTGTTTCCTGTTTTATTTTATGTTTGTGTAATTTAAAACAGTTTGCGTAATTATGGAAGAAAAAATTTTAGAACAAAGACTTATTGATATTGAAATCAATTTGGCAAATCAGGAAAAAACTCTTGATGAATTAAACAGTGTGGTAATTGAGCAAGGTAAAATCATAGACCGCTTATCAGCTCAAAACAAAATATTGCTAGAAGCACTAAAAGAAGACACCGTAAAACCTTTAAGTGAAGAAACTCCGCCGCCGCATTATTGAATTTATGTTCATTGCGCTTATATTTCTCCGCATAATAAACATGGAGAAACGAAAATGAACGAAAATAAGGAACAATGGGTTTGCACTGTCTGCGGTTATGTTTACGATGGAGATATTCCTTTTGAAGATTTGCCGGAAGACTGGTTTTGTCCGATTTGCGGAGTTGGAAAAGATTTTTTCGAACTGCGTTAATCTATCACTCTGGCAACCGTTAAAATATCAATAGATTTTGCTCCTGCTTTGCGTAAAGCGCGTGCAGATTCTTTCAGTGTTGAACCGGTAGTCATAACATCATCAATCAAAACAACGCGTTTTCCTTTAATGCGTTCGGGATATTTTACACTGAAAGCATCTTTTACGTTTCCGACTCTGTCACGCCCTGAAAATTCTGTTTGAGGCCTTGTTCTTTTA
>CAVIWQ010000003.1:0-14916 GCA_963646605.1 Bacteroidaceae bacterium | reverse complement strand
CTTTTATGTCTTACAAGCGAAAAATTATCCACCGGCAAATTTATCATTTTCCCTAATTTTTCCGCCAATAATGATGATTGGTTGTAGCGGCGTTTTATCAATCGGGTATAATGCAAAGGCACCGGAACTAAAACATCGGCGCCTTGTTCAAAAATGTCGGCACCGGCTACTTTCAACATTGCAGCCAATAAACCTGCATTTTCAGTCTTATCCAGAAATTTAAATCCCAAAATTAAATTTTTATTGCTTTCATCATAAAACATTGCCGAACGCGATAAACGGTAAAAACTGCGTTTGCGCCCTGCGCAACCTGCACAAAGCATTTTACTTTCATCGTTTTCATCAAAAAGCGGATGCCCGCATTTTTTGCAATAAGGCGGAGTGATAAAATTAATGGATTTAAAACATTCAGGACAAAGATAATTTGGCTCAGAAAGCACTTTTCCGCATTTTAAACAACGGCGGGGCAAAATAAAATCCAAAAAGCAATCTAATATATGAGCCAGCATCTATTTAAATAAATCAGCCAATCTTTCATGAATTTGATTTATATTATCTACAACATCAATTCCGGCGTCTGACATTGTTTTTTTCTTTCCTTCGGCTGTTATGCGCCCGCGGGTAATAACATCTCCGGCATAACCGACATGTTGACTGAAGGTCAAATCGTTTCCGGCAACAAATCCTATAACCGGTTTAGGATTTTTGCATGACGCATACCACTGAGCCCCTTGTTCTTCAAATTGTCCGCTCATCTGTCCGATTAAAACAATCGCTTTTGTATTATCATCTTCATGAAACAATTTTAAAGTTTCGACAAAATCCATCCCGATAACCATATCATCCCCCAAACCTATAACCGTTGATTGCCCTAATCCGGCACGGCGCGTTTCCAGCACCGCCTCATAGGTTAAAGTTGAAGATCTTGAAACAATTCCTATATTTCCGCGGTTATGGATATTTTCGGGAAAAGTTCCAAGTCTGGCTTCTTCCGGCGTTATCATCCCCGGAGTATTCGGACCGATTAGGCGGGTATTCGTTCCTTTTAAAATATTTCTGATCTCAAGCATATCTCTGACCGGAACATTATCCGAAATACAGACAATTAACTTTATTCCGGCTTTTGCAGCCTCACTAACTGCCGATTTAACCGCCCGCGCCGGCACAAAAACAATTGAAGCTTCTGCCCCCGTTTCGGCAACGGCCTCTTTTACGGTATCAAAAACGGGAACGCCGAGATGAAACATTCCGCCTTTCCCTGGGGTTACACCGGCAACAATTTGTGTACCGTAGTCAATTGAACGGCGAACATGGAAAGATGCTTGAGTGCCGGTTATGCCTTGAACCAAAACTTTGGTATTTTTATCAGCTAAAATCGCCATTATTCCTCCATATCTACCGCTGTCAAAATTTTATTGACTGCATCTTCCATTGTATCAGCCATAATTAAAGGAAGTTTTGCCTGTTTCAAAGCGTCACAGGCTTCATCACGGTTTGTTCCTTCCAAACGCACAACCAACGGAATATTCATTCCGACTTCGGCGGCGGCGTCAATAATTCCGTCTGCAATCAAATCACAACGCAGAAATCCGCCTAAAATATAAATAACGATACCCTCCACCCGTGGATTTCCGGCAATGATTTTTATTCCGGCGGCAATTTTATCGCGGTCAAAACTTCCTTTTACATTTAGGGTGCAGGCAATCGAATCGGCTCCGTTTTTCATTAAATTCATCATAGCTAAAGCCAAGCCGTCGCCGTTAACAATACAGCCTATATTTCCGTTATATTCATGATAAGAAAAACCATAACGCAAAGATTTCAATTCGCGGGTATTTGTTTCATAATCATCTTGAAAATGTTTGTATTCGCTATGACGGTAGGCAGCGTGTTCATCCAAAGATATTTTGGCATCTAAAGCGACAATATCGCCATTTTTCAAAACTCCCGCAGGATTGATTTCAATCATTAGCGCATCATTTGCAACAAAAGTTTTAAACATACTGCGGATAAAATTATGAAAACTGTCTTCGCTTTTTTTCTGCAATTTCAAAAATTCGGCCACCTGACTTGTTTGAGCATGCGTCGGTCCATTTAAATCAAGAGGAAGACGTAAAATTTTATCAGGAGAATTTGCAACAATACTAACAATATCATCATCGCGTGTATTGGCCACCAGCAGAGTAATAGCGGGCAAGGTTCTATCTATAGCCATTCCCAAATAAAATGTGTGACCTACTTTATTGTATGCTTCTACATAAATGCGGCTGACCAAACGCCCCTTAGCGCCGGTTTGCGAAGTTACCAAAGTGGCGCCTAACATTTCTTCGGCATTAGAATAAACATCTTTTAAGGTGTGGACTATTCTTATTCCGCCGGATTGTCCTGCTCTTTGCTCAAGAAAATGTCCGCCATTACGCGCACCGGAATGAATTTGAGCTTTCAAAACCCATGGTCCCCGCACTGAAATACGGCGGGCAACATCTCTGGCCTCTTTAGGAGTGTACGCAATTTTGCCTTTTGGAATTTTAATTCCGTTTGCGCTTAAAAGCTGTTTTGCCTGATATTCGTGAATATCCATAAAAATCTCTCATTGTCGTTAACGCTGAGCATAAAACTTTATTTTTTCGACCATCGCGCTCAATCCATTGCGGCGGCTGGGCGACAAATGCTCTTCCAATCCCATTTTAGCAAAAATATTGTTAACTTCAATCTCTTTGATTTCTTTCTCCGATTTGTGGTTAAAAATGCTTAGCACAACAAAAATCAACCCTCTGACAATCATGGCATCGCTATCGCCTTTGAACGAGATTGTGCCGTCATCAGAAAAAGCCGGCGCTAACCAAACTTGCGACTGGCATCCTGCCACTTTCCAAGCGTCTGTTTTGCAGTTTTCTTCTAACGGAGGAAGTTTTTCGCCCAAATCAATAAGGTAACGGTACTTATCTTCCCAATCATCTAAAATTTCAAAATTTTCAATTAATTCTTCTATTGGCATAGTATTTCATCCTGTTTTTTATGGTTTAACACCAATATCAGCAAAGGTCTATTGTTTTTTGTTAAAGTATTTGACTATACAGCGCAAAAAATGTATAATTATTTCGTTTTTATTAAAGGTTTTAAGTAAGGTTCACGCATGAAAATTTCTATCCGCAGTCTTGAAAAAAAACTCAGTCAAATCTTGCCATTGGCCGAGTCATATCAACGTTCATACAACAAACTTTCCAATGGATATAAATCTCAGGAAGAAATGGCGCTTTATACTAAAGGCTATTTTTTGAAAAAATTATGGAAAATGGCTGAAAATAAAGATTCTGTTGTTGCTGTTTTGTATGTCGATGATAAACCGCGGGGTTTTGTTCGCTATTCGGCAATTCCAGAATATTATACGAATCCGGTTGACGGCAAAACCAGTGATACTGAAAAAGGCATGTTGGACGGTTTTGAATTTGCTTGGTCAAGAAAAGTTAATTTTTCACGCAATGTTCAGCTTGACAATAAAACTTTAATTGTAAACCAAATTTATCTGGATCCGCAAGTTCAACGCTGCGGACTTGGTACGTATTTACTGAGCAAGACCATTCCCGAACTGAAAAAACAAGGATATGAAAGTTTAATTATTGAATATAATGCCCATAACAGCAATGCCGAAAAATTTTATAAGGGAATTGGATTTAAGGCCTTCGCAAAAACACAAGATTTTGACCATATTATCAAAAAAGACGGACGCACAACCTTTTGCATAAGCGATGTGGAAATTGCCCACACCACAATAGATAACGCCCTTGCGACCATGCGTAATAAACAACTTAACCAAACATATATCACTATGATGCAGAAACGGAACGGACATGCTTATTGATAACATCATTGAAATGATGAAAATAAAAAGTATTTCTGGAAATATTTCAGAAATACGGCGAGTTTTTTCTTTGGTAAAAAAATTATATGCTAAAGAAGGAGTTTTTGTCAGCGAATGGAATTTTGAAGGCGCTTCCCCCGTGCTTTTGTTAGCCAACTGTACCGGATATGATTTTGATGTCGCCACCATTGGACATTTAGACGTTGTCCCCGCTAAAGATGAGCTCTTTAATCCACGCATTGAAAACGGAAACTTATATGGACGCGGCGGATTGGATATGAAAGCTTCTGTTGCCGTTTGTTTGGAAACTTTACTTTACACCATCGGCAAAAACATTCGCTTCGGCGTTTTAATCACATCTGATGAAGAAACCACATCGAATGGCATGAAAGCCATGCAAAAAGCTGATATTATCAATGCAAAAATTGTTCTTGATACAGATTCAGGCGATTTATTTCATTTGGTTGAAAAATACAAACATCCGGTCAGTGTTGAATTGAATGCCAAAGGCGAGAATGCTCATAGCTCCCGTCCCTGGAACGGCATAAACGCAATCGGACGTTTAATAAATTGCATAAAAGAACTGGAAAAAGATTTTCCACCTTATGATAAAGATGGCGAAAAACCAGAAAACAGCTGGGTTGACACGATGGTTGTTACCGCTTTAAATTCGCCAACCACTTACAATGTTGTTCCTGCAGAAGCCTCAGCTCGACTCAATTTCAGATTAACTGAGAAAACTTCTTTGCCGCAATTGGAACAAATTCTTGCAGCAGCCAGTGAAAAATGCCATTGCAGCTATAAAATTTTACTTTCCAGCCGCGGTGTATATATGGATGCATCATCGCCGGCAATTCAGCAATATCTTAAAACAGCGGAACAGGTGCTAAAACATCCGGTTGCTGTAACGACTTCATGCGGCGCAACAGATTCTCGAATGTTTGCCGACAAGTCGACGGTTATTATGCATAGTATTAATGGTGAAAATATGCACGGAGATAACGAATATGCAGAGATATCTTCAATTTACGAACTATCTGCAATTCAAAAAGCTTTTATAGACAGTCTGCTTTAAAACATTTCTAAAATAGCTTTAGCTTCTTCCGTCAAGCGATCCGGCGACCATGCAGGTTCCCAAACCAAATTGATTTTGGCTATTCCCACACCGTCAAGCGCAGCAAGCGCCGACGCTGCCTGCCCCGGAAGAACACCCGCAACAGGACAAGTCGGCGCCGTAAGCGTCATATCAACTTCGACATTGCCGTCAAGAGATTGACGTATATCATAAACCAACCCGAGATCATATATATTAATCATAATTTCAGGATCGCATATTGTACGCAAAGCTTCAATTAATTGATCTTTAGAAGCTAAAGGTGTGCCTTCGGGCAAGGCCGTTCCTTCACTGACAGAAAACTCTTCTACCGGAGCTTGAGCAGACATTGCCTGCAACAGCTCTAATTCTTTTTCTTCCATATCAAATTCTTCACTCATTTTTTGCCTACTTGAAAAAGGTTTTAGCTTTTTCCAAAGCCATAACAAAACGATCTATATCCTCATAATTTGTATATAGTCCAAACGAAGCACGTGCTAAAGAAGTATACCCCATACGATTAACAATGGGCTGTGCGCAATGGTGACCGGTGCGTATTGCGACCCCTTCTTTATCTAAAATAAAGGCAACATCCTGCGGATGAATATTTCCTAAAGCAAAAGCGAAAACTCCGCCTTTGTCCGGTGCATTTCCAACTATTTTCAAATCCTTTACTTCTGAAAAACGATTTTCAGCATATTTAATCAGGTTTCGTTCATGTTCTTCAATATTATCCATACCTAATTTTTGCATATAATTCAGAGCCGCTCCCAAACCTATTGCCTGAACAATCGCCGGTGTGCCTGCCTCAAAACGAGCCGGAGGCGGAGCATAGGTTGTTTTTTCGTATGTAACTTCATCAACCATATCTCCCCCAAATTGATAAGGAGGCATTTCCGCCAACAAATCATATTTGCCATACAAACAGCCAATACCGCTTGGACCATAGAGTTTATGTCCGGAAAAAGCCAAAAAATCACAATTGAGTTCTTTAACATCAATTTTGGTATGCACAATTGCCTGACAGGCATCTATCAAACACAGTGCTCCGGCAAGATGTGCCGCGCGGATAATTTCCTTAATCGGAAACACTGTGCCCAACACATTTGACATAGCTGTCACACCAACTAAGCGCACTTTTGGATTAAGTTTTTTATAAAAATCTTCAGCATTAAAACTTCCATCATCATTAACTTTGAAAAAGTTTAATGTACAGCCGGTTTTATCCCTAACATATTGCCATGGAACCAAATTGGCATGATGTTCGGCTTCAGAAAGCAAAATTTCATCACCGGATTTTAAATTATTCAATCCCCAAGAGGCAGCCACCAAATTTATACCTTCGGTTGCGGATCGGGTAAAAATAATCTCATTACCGTCGGAAGCATTGATAAATTCTCTTACAATTTCTCTTGCTTTTTCATACTCTGATGTTGCCTGCTCCGAAAAGTAATAATTACCGCGATGAACATTGGCGTAATCGTAAATATAAGTATGAACGATTTTATCTATAACTTCCTGAGGTTTCATAGCCGAAGCCGCCGAATCCAAAAATGTATTCGGATGGCCGTTAACCTTTAGCGCAAGATTAGGAAAATCACTTCTAATTTTTTCTATGTCATACATTTGACCGCATCCACTCTTTGATTTGTTCATCATCAATCAAATTAATAACTTCCAGCAAATAAGCATCTATCAGCAACTGCTTGGCTTCGGCTTCGCAGATACCGCGGGATTGCATATAAAACATTTGTTCTTTATCCAATTGTCCGCAAGCTGCGCCGTGTGAACATTTTACATTATCTGCATAAATTTCAAGTTCCGGTTTAACATCAATTTCAGCCGTATCACTTAAAAGCAACGCTCTATGAAGTTGATGCCCTTCAGTTTCCTGTGCATCTTTTTCTATACGGATTTTCCCTTGAAAAACACCTCTGGCCTCTCCGCCGACAACACCTTTTATAAGTTGTGAAGATTTTGTTTTGGAAGAAATATGTTCAATATCGGTTGTGGTATCTATTGTCGCCCAGCCGTTCATGATATAGGCGGCATCAACTTCGGCCGCAGCATTTTCCTGCAGCAATTCCACTTTGGTTTCATTGCGTCCGAGATCCGCACCTTTTTGCAAACAAAAACTCTTATAATCGGCTCCAGATTTAACACGGGCATAGTTAAGCGCTATATGCACGGCTTTAAAAGCTTCATTTTGGAACTTATAATGTTTAATTTCCGCTTGCGGCGCCAAATAAAATTCATTGACAATATTGTTAAAATAACGGTCTTTGTCCGCCCCCACGTGGGTATAATATTCTATAACCACAGCCGAGGCATTGTTTTCCGCAACAAAAACATTGCAGATATGACTAACCAAATGTTCGCCCGTATCCGTATGATAGATAATAACAATAGGCTTTGAAAGTTTTAAATTTCGTTCAAAAACAAAAAACAAACCTTCTTCCAAAAAAGCACTGTTCAGCGCTGCAAAGGGATATTTTTGTAAATCAATATACTTTCCTATATAATTTTTAGCTTCACCTTCGACCACCGCCTGCATTAATGTCATCAATTCGACACCGGCTGGAAAATCAGGATACAAAGGAACAAACTTACCGTTATAAAAATGAATCTGATAAGCATCAAACGGCAAATCCACGAATAAATCAGGATTTTTTTTGCAATGACATTCATGGCCGCAGCAACAATCATCTTTTTCATTATGATTATGGAAATGGCATTCTTGTTCGGATAATTCTTCTAAAAATTTTGACGGAGAATATATAAAATCTTCACCATTCAAACTATGGAGTTTGGTATATCTCCATGCTTCATTTTTTACTGTTGGAAGCACAAACCTGCTGCGCCCTTCGGCGCGAACGCCGTCAAGCCAAGGAATATCCTCTCCAAACAATGGAATTTCAGGTAACAATCCGGTCATTATTTTTCTTTCACATAAGCGGCATAACCGTTCATTTCAATTTCTTCAGACAAACTTTTATCACCCGACTTAAC
Organism: Bacteroidaceae bacterium; assembly: GCA_963646605.1. Taxonomy (GTDB): domain Bacteria; phylum Pseudomonadota; class Alphaproteobacteria; order RF32; family CAG-239; genus JAFUYI01. Next base: position 6,952 of record CAVIWQ010000003.1, on the reverse strand, counting down.
AATATGTCCATCGGCAAAAATATGAACAAAATCAGGTTCAATATAATTCAAAAGCTTTTGATAATGTGTAATAACCAACAAAGAACGATGCCCGTCTAACAAAGCATTCACCCCGTTGGAAACAACTTTAACCGCATCAATATCCAATCCCGAATCAGCTTCGTCTAAAATAGCCAAACGGGGTTTCAACACAGCCATCTGCAAAGCTTCCAATCTCTTTTTCTCACCGCCAGAAAAACCAACGTTAACCGGACGTTTTAACATTTCACCGTCAATTCCCAATTTTTTTGCCTCAGCGCGCAACATTTTAATAAATTCCATTGTGTCCAATTCGGGCTGTCCATAATATTGACGCTGCGCATTAACCGCGTGTTTTAGAAAACTGGTTACGGGAACCCCCGGAATTTCAACCGGATACTGCATAATCAAAAATAGTCCTTCGCGGGCGCGATCTTCAACGGACATTTGTGTTAAATCTTTACCATGGAAACGGATGGTTCCCGAGGTTATTTCATAACCGGGTTTACCAGTTAGAACGTGTGACAAAGTTGATTTTCCCGCCCCGTTCGGTCCCATAATTGCGTGAACTTCACCTTCATTAACAACCAAATTGAAATTTTTGATAATTTCTTTACTGCCAACGCGGGCACACAAATCTTCTATTTCCAGCAATGGCTCAGTCATTATTTTGTTTCTCCCATTCATCCAGACGTTTTTCTATAACTTTTATTTTTTCAGCTTTATAAGCTTCAACTTCTCGACCGATTTGGTAACAATATTTCAGTTGTTCCAGCATAATTTCGACATCAGCCGTTTCTTCAATCAATTCGGCTATATTATTTTTTTTGCGATTAACATTTTTTAAAATTTCCTTGGTCAATTCGCTCATTTCTTCAATAACCTGCAACATCTGAGGTTCTTTGCCCCAAACCGCAACAGCCCGTTCATAAATATTCATCAGCCGACGCTTCCTTCCAGATTGACATTAATTAATTTTGCTGCTTCTATGGCAAACTCCATCGGCAACTGCTGCATTACTTCTTTGCAAAATCCGCTGACAATCAAACTGACCGCATCTTCTTCGCTAATTCCCCGGCTGCGGCAGTAGAACAATTGTTCATCACTGATTTTCGAAGTTGTAGCCTCATGCTCCAAACAAGCTGTTTTATTTCGGTTTTCAATATAAGGAACCGTATGCGAACCACAAGTCGAGCCGATAAGCAAACTATCGCATTGCGAATAATTATGTGCATTTTCAGCGTTAGGAGCAATACGAACCAAACCGCGATAGGTTTGATTGGACTTTCCTGCCGAAATTCCTTTTGAAATAATCCGTGACTTTGTATTTTTTCCGATATGTATCATTTTGGTACCGGTATCAGCTTGCTGATAATTATTGGTTAATGCCACTGAATAAAATTCGCCAACCGAATTATCCCCCTGCAGCACGCAAGAAGGATATTTCCATGTAACTGCAGACCCTGTTTCGACTTGTGTCCACGATACCTTTGAATTTACCCCTCGGCAGGCCGCTCGTTTGGTAACAAAATTATATACGCCGCCTTTGCCGTTTTTATCTCCGGGGTACCAATTTTGAACTGTGGAATATTTAACTTCGGCATTATTCAAAACCACAATTTCAACAATCGCTGCATGCAACTGATTTTCATCGCGCTGCGGCGCTGTACAGCCTTCCAAATAAGAAACATAGCTGTCGTCATCAGCCACAATCAATGTGCGTTCAAATTGTCCGGTGTTTTTTGCATTAATTCTGAAATATGTCGATAATTCCATCGGGCAGCGCACGCCTTTGGGAATATAAACGAAAGATCCGTCAGTAAATACAGCCGAATTCAGACAAGCAAAAAAATTATCCGTATAAGGCACCACTGAGCCCAAATATTTTTTCACCAATTCCGGATATTCGCGGACAGCTTCGGAAATAGAACAAAAAATGACACCCTTTTCGGCGAGCTTTGCACGATAAGTCGTTGCCACGGATACACTGTCAAAAACAGCATCAACAGCAACAACGCCGGCCAAAACCTCCTGCTCTTTAAGAGGAATCCCCAATTTGTCATACGTTTTCAGCAATTCAGGATTAACCTCGTCCAAACTTTTCGGAGCTGCTTTTTGCTGGGGAGCCGAATAATAATATAAATCCTGATAATCTATTTTATCATAATCTAATTTTGCCCATGTCGGTTCTTGCATATTCTGCCAAAACTCAAAAGCTTTAAGACGGCGTTCCAACAACCATTCCGGTTCATTTTTTTTTGAAGAAATCAAACGGATAATATCGGCATTGAGTCCTTTAGGAACAGTGTCCGTTTTTATATCGGTGACAAAGCCGTATTTATACTTGTCGCCGCTTTCATCAATAATCTGTTTTATATCAGCATTTTTATCCATTTTTTTCGCACATATCCGATAGTTTGTTTTTCGTCTGCATTGTACTTTTTTTGCTTTAAAATGCAAGTTCTTATTTGGTTATAAATAAAAAATTAAACATCTCAGGGTTACACTGCCGTAAGCTGTTTGAGAGGTTTAAAAAATTGCGCATTTTATCCACATTGCTTATACTTGTATGGCTGTCCGGATGCAGTAGTTGGTGGGGAAGCACACCGGCTGAAATTGTTGTCAGCCGAGGCGATACATTATACAGCTTGTCTAAACGCTACGATATACAATTACGCGACTTAATTGATGCCAACAATCTTGTTCCGCCTTACACTCTGCGTATCGGACAGGTTTTGAAAGTTCCAGCCAGCAATTATCACACCATCGTTAAAGGAGATACCCTGTACAGCATTTCACGCCGCTATAATGTTGATGTGAAGACCTTGGCCGCAAATAACAATTTGGAAGCCCCATACACATTAATTGTCGGGCAAAGATTATCCATAAACGGCACAAGCCACCAAACAAGCACATACCAAAGACCGGCGACCTCATCAACCAAAGCTGCTTCCTCCGCACAAAACAAAAGCTCTTCCTCAAAATATACAAATACAACAACAAACAAAAGCTCTAAAGTATCAAAATACCGCAAAACCAAATTTTCATGGCCGGTACGAGGAACCATTGTTTCTAAATACGGAACAATCGGCAAAGGCCGCGCAAATGACGGGATAAACATAAAAGCAGCGCGAGGCACAGCGGTAAAAGCCGCCGACAAAGGCTCCGTAGCTTATGCCGGCAACGAGCTCAAAGGTTTTGGAAATCTAATTCTCATCAAACACGATGACGGATGGATTACGGCTTATGCGCATAATGACAAACTTTTAGTAAAAAAAGGACAGCGAGTTACACGCGGTGAAAAAATAGCAACAGTCGGCTCAACCGGCGGCGTCAATACCCCGCAGCTCCATTTTGAAATCCGTTCCGGAAAAAATCCGGTTAACCCTGTTTTATATTTGCAATAATGCAATCAACCATAATAAATTGTTGAAGATTTTACTTTTAAATATTGTTATCTATGGATATTGGTGTATATTCGTGCCTAGTCTTAGTTATTTTAAGGAGAATAACATGTTCATAAACGACGCTTTTGCACAGACGGCAGGTGCAGCCGCTACCGGCTCTACCATGGGAGTTCTTGTGCAGCTGCTTCTTATTTTCATCATTTTTTATTTTATTTTAATTCGCCCGCAGCAAAAGAAAATCCGTGAGCATGAAACCATGCTTAACGCTATAAAAAAAGGCGATAAAATCATTACCGGAGGCGGAATTTGCGCCATTGTCGAAAAAGTTAACGAAGACAAATTGGATGTAAAAATTGCCGAAGGCGTAACTGTAACAGTCTATCGTGCAACTGTTCGCGATGTTATCGATGAAAAAGTTGTTTTACCGACTGCAAAAGCAGAGAAAACTTCTAAAAACAAAAAGAAATAAGAGGATTTTTTTATGTATAAACTATCCAAAACCAGAGTTTATATTATTTTGGCCATTTGTTTGGTCGGAATATTTTTCGCGGTTCCGAACTTTTTGGGCGGAAAAATTAATCTGCCTCAATGGTGGAAACCGGTCAATCTCGGACTTGACTTGCAAGGCGGATCAAATCTGTTATTGCAAGTACAAATTGACGATGTGTTAAAAGACAGAATGTCATTGCTTGAAGATTCCGTACGCCAGTCTTTACGCGAAAATAAAATTCGTTACCAAAATTTGAAAGCCGGCGCAGACAGCGTTAAGGTTAAAATTGACAATATTAATGCCCGCACCAAGGCTGTTGCTCAATTCAGAAAATTGGAAGAAGGATTGAATGTTTCCGAAAACGGAGACGGCGTAATTGAACTTAAATATACCGATCAGGCTTTGACACAATTGAAAATGAAAATTGTAGATCAGTCTATTGAAATTGTCCGCCGCCGTATTGATGCCGCCGGAACTAAGGAGCCATCAATTCAAAGACAAGGAGCCGACAGAATTACCGTTCAGCTCCCTGGAGAACAAAATCCTGAATACGTAAAATCATTGTTGGGAAAGACAGCTAAATTATCATTTAATTTGGTAGACAGCCGCACCACCGCAGCTGATGCACGCCGCGGTAAATTAAGCAGCAACTCCCGTTTGATTACCGGTGAAAACGGTGAAACATTGGTTATCAGCCGTAAATCTGTTGTTACCGGAGAACATTTGGTCGACGCCGCCGCTTCTTTCCAAGACGGACAGCCGGTTGTAAGCTTTAAGTTTGACAGTATCGGCAGCAAAAAATTCGGTGAAGCAACCTCTAAAAATGTTAATGAAAGATTGGCTATCGTACTTGACAATGAAGTCATTTCAGCTCCGAACATCAACAGCCCGATTACCGGAGGTTCAGGTATAATTTCTGGAAACTTCACTATTGAATCAGCTGGCGAATTAGCTATGCTGCTTCGCTCGGGTGCATTGCCTGCTCCGTTGGAAGTTATTGAAGAGAGAACTGTCGGTGCAGGTTTAGGCTCAGACTCTATTAACGCCGGCATCTTTGCCTCCGTAATAGGTTTAATATGCGTAGTTGCATTTATGATTGCTGCTTACGGCTTGTTCGGTATTTTCACAACAGTTGCAGTATTCCTCAACTTGTTCCTGATGTTAGGCGTTTTGAGCGTTATCGGCGCAACTTTAACCTTACCGGGTATTGCCGGTGTTATTTTAACAATCGGTATGGCCGTTGACGCTAACGTATTGATATTTGAAAGAATGCGTGAGGAAGTTAATCACGGACGTTCAACAAAAGATGCTGCTGAAGCAGGATTTACTGAAGCTTGGGCAACAATTGTTGACTCTAACTTGACAACACTGGTTGCAGCTTTTGTTTTGTTGTATTTCGGCACAGGTCCAGTCAGAGGTTTTGCCGTTACATTGGCAATAGGTATCGCCACATCAATGTTTACCTCGGTTACCGTAACCAGATTAATCATTACCGGCTGGATTATGAAATATAAACCAACCAAACTGCCTATTTAATTTGAAAGAGGATGATATAAAATGAAGATATTCAGCTGGGTGACAAAAGACACCACTATCGATTTCTTAAAATATAGAAAATTGGGATATGCAATTTCAATTGCTATGTGCATAGTTTCAATTTTAAGCATCGCTTTCAAAGGCTTTAATTACGGCATTGATTTTTCCGGCGGTATTTTAATTGAGGTTAAAAGCCCTGAAATTATCAACATGGAAGAAATGCGCAAAAAGCTTGAAACTGTTGATCTTGATGATATTAATCTGCAATCTATCGGCGAAAACGGCGACGAAATGATGATTCGCGCACAAGCCAAAGAGTTAGATGAAAAAGCTCAAATGGCTGCCGTAAACCAAATCAAAGCCACTTTAGGCAGCGATTTGGAATATCGCAAAGTAGAATTAGTTGGTCCGCAAGTCGGCGATGAATTGAAAAAAGCCGGAATAATAGCTTCTTTGATTGCGGTTTTGGCAATTACACTCTACATCTGGTTCCGTTTTGAATGGCAATTTGCTCTCGGAGCCATGGTTGGATTGTTTCATGATTTGCTGACAACTGTCGGTTTATTGTCATTGTTGGGTTTTGACGTAAGTCTGACAACGGTTGCCGCCATTTTAACTTTGGCTGGTTATTCCGTAAATGATACAGTTGTTAACTATGACCGTATCCGTGAAAACTTACGCAAATTTAAGAAAATGCCGCAGTACGAATTGTTAAACAAAAGTACTAATGATATTTTCTCCCGCACAATTTTGACAGGTATTACAACTTTATTAGCTTCTTTAGCTTTGTTTATCTTCGGCGGCGAGGCTTTGCGCAGTTTTTCATTTGTCATTGTTTGGGGTGTTATCGTAGGTACTTATTCATCTATTTATGTTTCAACAACAATGATGAATTTGTTTGATTTGCGTGCAAACCAAAATGCAGATAAAAACATCAATCCATTTGGAAATGTTGAATAATATTTTCAAAACACATAAAAAAACGCTCTTCTTGTTTGAAGAGCGTTTTTTTATGTTTCAGTCTGCTGTTTTATTTTCTTTTTTTAAGGCAATATATCCTAAAAGGTTGTAAACTGCCATTATTACAAAGGCTAGAAAAGCAAACAGCATTAAATCAAAATGTTTTTGCTGAGGCATCAGCGCAGAATGTATAGCCTTAACATCTGTCGGACGTTTTTTCAGAGCCACTTCATCTGAAATAAAAACACTGTCCCCGCGAGAAAACGACACACTGTTTCTAATAGGATAGACCGTAGAATCTCCCTGAAGCAGAATGCCTTTTGTTTCTGCATTGCAGTATTCGCGTCCAGACGAAGTTTCTGTCCAAACATGCTCAACAACCGCGCGGTCAAAAACACCTGAAGTTTGCACTTGCAGCGAAAACGTTTCTTTTTCAATCAAGCGTTCTTGTTTGTGCATACAAAAAAGAAGCATACCGGTCATAGCGGCAAAAAAAAGAAACAAAGCAAAATACTGTAATCTTTTTTCCATATATCTATAT
>CAVIWQ010000002.1:0-51480 GCA_963646605.1 Bacteroidaceae bacterium | reverse complement strand
ATCAAACTGAGCAAGAAGAAAAGCCTGAACAGCAGCAACAGTCTGAACAAGAAGGCCATTCTGAAGAACAACATCAAACTGAGCAAGAAGAAAAGCCTGAACAGCAGCAACAGTCTGAACAAGAAGGTCATTCTGAACAGCAGCAGCCAGAAAGGAACACAGGTCACCGTTTTGCAAGAGAAGGCGTAGAAGAATTCAAAAACTCACGTCAAAGCCAAGAGCATGCTCCACGTACCGAACCCCATAAGCCGATTGCAAACGAAGTAACAGGCGGAACTTTGGAAAATGCTGCAGAAAACGATAAAAAGAACGATCGAAAAAATGACGAAAAAAGAAAGAGCTATGCAGATCGCAGTGCCGAATTAGACAGCCGTGCTCAAAAACATGAAGAAAAAGGCAGAAATATGCAAGACAGAATGGCGAGAATGAAAAACAGATATAACGCCCGTCATAACAAAAATTCTCACAGCCAAAGCAATAACAACTCAAATCAGCTGAAAAACCTTGCAGAAATCAGAATGAGAAGAGCAATGCAAGATAAAAGACAAAAGGGATAACAATGTTAAAAAAAATAAAAAAAGCTTTCCGTTTTTGTTTTATCGGCGCTGTTTGGTCATGCCTTTATTTCAGCATTGTATATGCGGTAATGAAGTTTTTTTGGAAGTTTAATATTTTCAAAAAAGAATATTGGCAAACCATTTCCCAATTTTGGCAAGACGGCGGCGTTATTGACTCAGCGCCGGAATATTTGTTTATCATTGCTCTGATTTCAATTATTCCTTTGTGGATTTTGGGATGGCGCAAAGCTATGAAAGTTTCAATAGCCAAAATTTTGTTTTTCCCGATTTTTTGGTATAATAATTATCAGGAACGCAAATATTCTCAGGCTCCTAAAGCTATCACCCTGAAAAATATGGGAGCAAAAATCGGCAGACAAACTCCGCAGCAGGCACTGGAAGAAATGATTTCGAGCCGCATGCCTAAAGAAAAAGAGAAAAAAGATTTGAATTCAAGCAAAATACGTAGTAGTTTTGAAGAGAAAAACCGTAGTTTTCACGAAAAAGCAAGCGGCAACAAATAGGAGATTTTTTTGAAACCCTTACTGATATTAACCCGAATTATACTGGTTGGTTTGATATGGAGTGTTTTCTTTATGGAAAGCATAAGGGTTATTATGCTCCGCAACTGGCATTTTGATATCTTGAACCTTGATCACTGGCAAATTGCTTGGGATTTATGGTCAAATTCGTGGGTAATTTCCGAACCGAAAGAATGGGCTTTTGTTTTAATCATCATCTCGTTTATACCGCTGTGGTTCACTGGCTGGATTGCTTTGAGCATGATTTCTTGGGGAAAGGTTGTATGGTTTGTTCTAACTCTGCCTTGGAGATTGTTCAAAAACTTCTTTTATAAACCGGTCAAAATCATCACTACAACTACCGGTGTTACGCCTATACGCCGTAAACGTTCTTATAAAGAAATCAGACCGCGGGCCGTGCGCAGCACTCCGGCATATACCGATCAAATTTCAAGTATGCCTTCGGCTCCAATAACAATTCCGGCCGTAAATCCGATTGTTCCTATGCAGCAAGCGCTTCCTTCACCGGTTTCGGCTTCACCGGCTCCAAGCAAATTTGACCACGCACTGTTCAAGTTTGACGATAATATTGATGATTTAGATTTCGATATCGACTCGTTTGATGTTTCTCCGGCACCCAAGGCACAAGATAGACCTCAGCGCCGAGAACGCGATGATTATGACAACGACCGTCAAGACCGATCCGCCCGCAGCCGAGACAGAAATAATGACCGAAACAGCGACCGCGACAGAGATCGTGACCGCAATCGGGACAGAGATAACAGAAATTATGACCGCCGCGAAGATAAAAACTCCGGCAGAGATACACGCTCGGCATCACGCGACTTTGATAGAAAAGAAACAGCTGAACGCAGCGATCGTCAAAACAGAGAAGACCGTCAGCCGCGCGACTTTGAACGCCGCATTAAAGACGATTTTAATAAAGAACGCCCCATTCAGCGCCAGCCTAGCGGCTCTTGCGCCGACATAATCAAGCAAAAAGGATATGAAATTATTAACCGCATAACCATTAAAAATACGGTTATTGATTATATCGGTGTATCGGCAAACCGCATTTGTCTGTGTATGCTTGACCGCGAACCCGGAGATTGGTTGGCTGATGAAGAACGTTTTAATGATGAAGAACCTTTATGGTTTTCAGAAAGTTCACACCGAATTTCACCGGTACGCAAAATTGATATTGCAAGGCGTTTAATTGCGGATAGATTGGAAGCGGCCGATATGAACTTTAATATTGAGCCTTTTGTCATCGTTCAAATCGGCAACATCATAAATGCGGAAGATATGTTTGAAATATGGGATTCCTTAAATGTAAATGTAACCCGTATCGACCGCGGCACGCCAAAAGAAATTAAACTTTTTGCCCGCGCCCTGCCCGACGCGGATAAACCGATTGCCCCCGGAAAATTGGATAAATTGATTAATATTTTACGTAATATGTCTTAATTGCAAAGGATATAAAAATGGGATTGAGAAAACGCGGAGAAGAATGGGAAGAATATGACCACGCAGTGCAATGGATGTCATTGACTGTTATTATCACTCTTTTGGTCACCATTATACTGGCCGCCATTTCTATGCCGTTAGGTTACCTTATCGGCAATGGCGTTTCTAAAGAAGCCATTGAAAATGTTGGAAAATTTATGGGAATGATTATCAATGATCCCTCCTATTTATTCAAACGCTATGGCAGTTGGTTTAATCAAATATCAATGCACCGCGGAGGTTTTAGCTTTGGTCTATGGCTGCCGATTCTGCCGCTTTTGTCTTTGCCTATTGGTTTGATTGTCGGAGCTGTCAGCAATCCTTATCGTTTTCAGTCAAACATTCATGGTTCTGGACGCTTGGCTACCTTAAAAGACATTAAAGCCATGAAATTATTGGATGGTTTTTGTATGGTTATCGGTAAATACAAAGGCTATTATCTGAAATTGCCTGAAACCCTTTCAACCCTGTGCTGCGCACCTCCTGGAACCGGTAAAACCGCCGGCGTGGTTATTCCGACGATTTTTAATTCAAAAGGCATGAGTCTGGTTATTAACGACCCGAAACCTGAATTGTGTTTCAGCACTTCCGGCGCCCGCGCCAAAGAAGGTCCGGTATTCATCATTAACTGGGGTGCTGAAGACAAACCGGAAGAAGGTCTGTATTATCCAAGTTGGAACCCGTTGTCTCCGAGTGCTTTGCCTGTTGCAGGGCCGGCGCGTGATATGTACGTCGACTCAATGTGCAACATTTTGGTTGAAGACCCTAAAGGCGGCGCTGACCCTCACTGGTCACAAACCGGACGTGCTGCTTTGACCGGATTTATTCATTTTATTGCATCAAAATGCGAAAAAGCCCGCGCAAACGACTATTTTCTCAGCCGTGTATACGAAGGCAAACTTGATGCTGAAGATAAACGCGTTCTGGAAGGGTATTATGAAGAAATCAAAATGCATAACCCCGCCGCTGTGCGCGCCATCAGCGATTTGCGCAACAATAATTTGACCGTTGAAAATTATGTGGCAATCGGAACTTGGGATTTATTGCCCGAAAAATGGGTCGGCCGCGAAGCCTGTATCGCTATGATTATGGAATGGTTGACTGAAGCCCAAATTAAACAAGGACAAGAAATCCGCCGCCGCATGGATGAAGGCGATCAAATGGCTGCTATGGCTGACCCTATGCGCGATTTGCTTGAAGCTGCAATTGACGAATCACGTAAATATGGTTACACACAGCGTGCTTATACCGAACTTTCAACACTGAGCAATATGCCTGATAAGGAACGAGGTTCCGTTATGTCAACGGCTTTTGCAGGAATCGGCGTATTTAAAAACTCGGCCGTTGTTGCCCGCACAAGTTTTTCAGATTTGCAATTTAAGGACTTGCGCGGTATGAAAGACCCGATTACCGGCGAATGGAAGCCTATTTCTGTTTATCTGTCCATTAACCAGGTAGATGCCCGTGCTTTGGGCGTTATTAACAGTATTTTCATTGAATTGATGTCTTCATACCTCATTTCAAACCCGCCAAATTATGTTAATGCGTCCGATGGTAAAATGGGACCTTTCCCCGCAATGTTTGTGCTCGACGAGTTTCCGCAGATGCCTAAGATGAAAGCTGTTATCGATGGACCTGCGGTAGGTCGTGGTCAAAAAGTATCTTATTTGCTGATTGGACAAGATTTGGGCCAAATTTCGGGAAAATACGGAAAAGATGACCTTGAAACGGTTATTTCAACAACCGCATGCAAAGTTATTTTGTCGCAAAACAACGAACAAACAGCTCAACGTTTCTCCAAAATGGTCGGTAACAAAACCGTGCAGACTTCATCGTTTTCAAAACAGGAAGGCTTTGCCGCCAAAGGAGCTAACCCATTTGCAAAAAATACAACTTATTCCCTGCAAGGGGTTTCCGTTATTACCGCTTCACAGTTATTGAGCTTGCCGCAGCTTAAACAAGTTGTTTTGATGCAAAGTAATATCGATCATCCTATTATGGCAGATTCACCGCGTTGGTATCTTGATCCAAGAATGCGTTCATTGGCAAAGCTTCCTCCGGCGCCAAACGTTCCGGAGTGGATTGTCGCTCAACGTGAAGACGTAAATGACAATATGATGGAAAAGCTGGGTCTGGGTGATGACCAGCCTCAGGCTTCTTAAAAAAGTTCATCCAACAATTCAAGAAGTCGGTAACATTTATTGTCAGATAAAGAATAAAAAACTGATTGAGCAGAACGGCGGGTAGAAACAATACCCGCCGTTCTCAAAACCGCCAAATGTTGTGATAATGCTGATTGGCTGATACCTATAATCTTTTCCAAATCTCCCACTTTTTTTTCGCCTTTGCGCAAAATGCCAACAATTTCCAAGCGTTTTGCATTTCCCAACGCTTTAAGAAAAGCCGCAATTTTTACTTTGTTTCTGACTTTTTCCATAAATTTATACTCCGCAAATTCAATAATTAGATATTTATAAAATAGACATTAATATTGAAATTTAAAGATTATGCTTTTAATATTATCTTTATAGGTTGGAGGAAAATTATGCCTGAAGAAAATATTGAAAAACTGAGTTTTGAAGAAGCTCTGTCATCACTTGAAAACATTGTGCGAGAATTGGAAGCCGGAAAAATAAAACTTGACGATGCGGTTTCCGCTTATGAAAAAGCTGTAAAATTGAAAAAATTCTGCGAACAGAAGTTAAATGACGCAAAATTAAAAATTGAAAAAATAGAAATTTCCCCCGACGGCACCCCCGTTTTAACACCTTTGGACAAGATAGACGCAAATGAATAGAATTGAAGATACATTAAAAGATTACTCAACTCGCTTTAATCAGGAAATTGCCCGTTTTTTCAATTTTCCCGAAAGTGAAGAACGCCGCGTTTCTGAAGCTATGCACTATTCGCTGACCCGCGGAGGAAAGCGGTTGCGTCCTTTTCTTGTTTATGAAACTGCACGCCTGTTTGGCATTGGCTTTGAACAGTCAATCAATACAGCAATGGCGCTTGAAATGCTGCATACCTATTCGCTGATACATGATGATTTGCCAGCTATGGATAATGATGATTTACGCCGCGGTTTTCCTACTTGCCACAAACAATTTGACGAAGCAACGGCTATTATTGCCGGAGACGGATTGCTGACTTATGCTTTTGAAATTATGAGCTATCCGCAAACTGCTGCCAATCCTGCCGTACGCTGCCGTCTTATTGAAATGCTGGCAAGTGCAGCCGGAGCTTTTGACGGAATGGTAGCAGGACAAATGCTGGATTTAATCGCCTCGACATACAATTCAAAAAAATTCGATACAGAAAAAATTATCCGCCATATCGAAGAAATGAAAACCGGACGCTTGCTGCGTTATGCTGTCGAAGCCGGTGCCGTTCTCGGTAATGCTAATACCGAACAAACAGCCAAACTGGTTGCCTATTCCCGAAAAATAGGAATTGCTTTCCAAATTGCCGATGATATTTTGGATGCAACCGGCGATGAAAAAACCGTCGGCAAAACTCTGAGAAAAGATGCCGAACAAAACAAATTAACCTTTGTCAATTTATATGGATTGGATATGGCTCGCAGCATTTCGGAAGAATTAATCCGCGGAGCTGTAGCCGATTTGGAAATTTTCGGAGAAAAAGCCGAAAATCTGAAAGCATTAGCTCAATATATTATAAACCGCAATCATTAGGAATTTGCTTATGAAAAAGTTTTGGATTATTTTATTAGCATCGTTTTTCACTGTTTTGCACTGTTCCGAAACCTTTTCTCAGGTTCAATTCGGCGTTCCTAAAAAACTATCAAGTTCCATTTTGCGTATCAGCGGGTTTGAAGACTACTATCCTTTTGGACGCACAACTTCCGGCTACTATGAAGGACTGTTTGACGAATTTTTATTAGAGTTCAGAACTTTTGCAAATTTTGGCGCTCAAATCTACAAAGACAACAGTTACATCGAAACGATTCGCAAAGGCGCAAAAGGAAGAACGGATATTATTTTAGGAATATATCCAGATACCAGTATATATGAGGATTATAAATTTATATATCCTGCCGCTATTGAAAATCCTGTTCATTTGGTTATGCTGCCATCGCGGATAAGCGAGATAAAAAAAATATCCGACCTCAAAAATTTAAAAGGCGCCATTGATTCACGCGAATATTGGAGTGATTTCGTCCGTGATCAAATGAAAGAACTCAATATAGAAAAAGTTGATAACTCCTATGACTTATACGGCAAACTAATGCGCGGCGAAGTAGATTATATTCTTACGACTTATTGGTATGGCACGATAGAAATGATGAAACTCGGCGTAAAAGATTTAGTCAGCATTTCCAAAAAAAGTATTTGGAGTATGCCGGTATTTATCGGAATTTCAAAAATTTCACAGGAAAGAGAATATTTATCTCACAATCTCACTCAATGGCTCAGCAGACAAGAAGTCCGCGACAAGATAAAAGCCAGAGCAATCTCCATATTGCGTCAGGTGGAAGAAGAAACACGCGGAACTGTTCCGCCTTCTTATACACTAAATAATCAGAATATCTGACTTGACCTCAGCCAAACAAGTTGGTAGATTGTAATTATAATGCACTTTTTTGGGGGCACTGTTGCAATGGTTTTACTGATACATCATCCGATTTCGCCTTTTTCACGCAAAGTTAGATTGCTGATGGGAGAGAAGCGTATTTTATTTGTGCTCAAAGAAGAAGATCCATGGAATTTGTCTAAAGAAGCTTTGCGCCTGAATCCCGCCGGAGAATTGCCCATATTTGTTTATGACGGAAACGTTATTACCGGCAACAACGCTATTTGCGAATTTTTGGACGAAGCCTACAAACAAAAAGAAATTCCCATTATTAACGGTGATGTCCGGCAGCGAGCTGAAATCCGCCGTTTAACAGAATGGTTTGATACAAAATTTTATCGTGAAGTTTATCGCAATATTGTCACAGAAAAAGTTTTCAAACGCTTTATGGCGGGAACTGCTCCTGACTCAAAAATCTTAAAGTCAGGCTTAAACAACTTGAATTTTCATATGGAATATATTGATTGGCTGTGCGAAAATCGCAACTTTCTGGCCGGTAATAATTTTTCTTTGGCCGATATTGCCGCTGCCGCTCAATTGTCAATTATTGATTATTTAGGCGATGTTCCGTGGGAAGGTTATAAAAATGCCAAGCTTTGGTATTCTAAAATAAAATCAAGACCAAGCTTTAAAGATATTTTAAAAGACAATATAAAAGGTATTTTGCCTTCCAAACATTATAACAATTTGGACTTTTAGCCATGAATAAAAAATTTCTCTTTATTTTTTTCTGCCTTTTAGCTCTCGGCGCCTGCTCCAGCAGCAATGTAGATGACAAACCTAAAAAGCCGTGGTGGAAAATTCCGCCGTTCAGTTGGTTCGATGCTCATGGCAACGGACAAGAAATTTTTCATTGGCAGCGCCCGTATACCGGAGTTGAAAAATTTTCAACTGACCACAAATATTGTATGAACGAAGCTAAAACTTTTAAACTGATTCCTTTTGTTGAAAAATGGTCTCATAACCTTTTCTATACCGAAGAAAAACAATTGGGAGTTCGTGCAGATTGGAACGGAAAAAGCGGAATATGGGCAAGTTTCATACCTTATTCCGGCGCACAGCCGATTATAGTAAACGTCACTCAGCCCGAAGACGATGACGATGTTGATTATCAAAAATATGTTGATTGCATGGAAGCGCGCGGGTATACAAACCGCAACTACAATATTCCTGAAGTTACAAATATTTATCTGCGTAATCCATACGAATAATAACCGCCTCCGACGGCTTTATAAAAACTGATTATTTTTTGATAAATGGCGCTTTGGCTTAAAACCAAATTATTTTGTGCCGAGAGTAAGTTTTGTTCACTTGTCAGCAAATCACCAAATTCTATCAAACCTTGCTCGTACTTAACTTTCATAACCTGCAAAACTTTTTCCGCATTGTCAGCGGACTTTTGCAAAATATCGTTTTTTTCATATTCTCTGCTGACAGCAATCATTGAATTTCTTATTTCAGCAATGGCCTCAAGCAAAACTTTGCGATAGGTATAAACATATTCAGTCTTGACTTCTTTAGAAAGCTTAACTTGATTCATCAACTCTCCCCAATGAAAAAAAGGCATATTAATTGCTGGCGCATATCCATAAGCTGCATTTTCGGATCGTCCCCAATCACGCACCAAATGTCCTTGCCACCCAAGCGCCGCGCTGATACTGATATTGGGAAACATATTTGCTATGACCACGCCGATTTCTGCATTTTTAGCAATCAGCATATTTTCAGCCGATTTCACATCAGGGCGTTCTCTCACTGCCTCGAGAGGAAATTCACTTAACCTTTCCATATTAAAATTAAACGTATTTGCAACCAAATTATCTTTTGTATAGCTGAACTCCTCATTATTTTCAGGCATTTTCCCTCTCAAAACAGCTATCGCATTTATATAAGCTTTTTCACTATATTTTAAGTCAGGAATTAATGATTTTGTTTCATGCATGGCATATTCCGCCTGATTAAGCGCAGCTTCGTCAGCCATTCCTGCTTTATACTTATTTTGCACTGTCTGTAAAATATCCTGCTGTAATTTCAGATTTTCCTGAGCAATATGAATTTGTTCTTGAACAGTTTTCAACAAAATATAATTATTGGCTGTTTCCGCTGTCATTGAGAGCAAAACATTATTCAGATTATCAGCAGCGCTCCTGTATAGAGCTTTGGAGCTTTCTGTTTTCCGGCGGCCGCCTCCGAAAATATCTAACTCCCATGAAGCATCTAATCCTAAACGATAATAGCTTGTTTTATCTCCTAACTCTTCATATTTCGGAGCATACGAATAATTATAATTGCCTGCAGCATTAAACATCGGCAAATATTCCACCTCAGTTATATTCAAACTGTATCTTGCCTGCCGCAATCGCGACTGAGCAATTTTTACATCTGAATTATTTCTTAAAACCTCCCCTATCAGACAATTTAATGTTTCATCACCGAAAGCCTGATACCAAAACACGCTGATAGGATAATTTTTTCCTGAAATCATTAAACCGGACGACAAATCGGCATCACTCCAAAAATCGGGGCGTTTATAATTCGGTCCCAAAGTACAAGCCGCTAAAACAACCAAAGGCATAATCCCATAAAACAGCCTCATTGCATATTCTCCCTGCTATTCTTATTAAGCCTGTTTCCAAACCATTCTTTTATATGTTCAAAAAATGCGAAATAAGCCGGAATAAAAACAATTCCGATAATTGTTGCGGCAATCATTCCGTAAAAAACAGCTGTTCCTATTGCAATTTGGCTGGCAGCTCCGGCTCCATCAGCTACAACCATAGGAAACACACCCAAAATAAAAGTTAAAGCTGTCATTAAAACCGCACGAAAACGTTCACCGGCGCCTTTAACCGAAGCTTCAAGTATAGATTTTCCTTCTTCTCGATAAGCCTTTGTGAATTCAACAATCAAAATAGCATTTTTAGCGGCCAAACCTATAAGCATAACCAGCCCTAATTGCGCATAAATACTCAACGACTGCCCCATTAAATGCAAACCGCCCAAAGCACCTAAAATTGCAAAAATCGTTGAAAACATAACGGCAAAAGCCAACATCCAGCTTTCATAAAGAGCTACCAAAAAAAGATAACAAAAAACCAAAGCCAAAATAATCAGAAAAACAGCCAATCCTGCGGCTTCCACTTCTTGCAGGCTCAATCCGGTCCATGCAATTTGAAAATCATCAGCTGCCAAATTTTGATTGGCAATGTTTTCGACTGCAGAAATAGCCGTTCCGGTACTAACGCCCAAAGCACTTTGAGCAACCACTGAAGCATTTTGATATTGATTATAGCGTTTAATAATTTTCGGAGACAATTCAATTCCGATATCGGCAAAACTGCCGACTTTAATCATAGCTCCGTTATTTGACCGCACATAAAGATTTTTCACATCTTCTATACTGCGGCGGAAATTAAAATCAGCCTGTATAATAACTTTATTAACCTGCCCGCTTAAAGTGATATTATTTACATAGCGCGAGCCCAAATTATTTTGCAGAACCGTAAACAAATTGCTGACCGGAATATCATAAGCTTCAAGTTTAGTGCGATCTATATTCAAATAAACATGAGGGGCATCAGCTGTATAAACACTGAAAGCATAAGCTAAATTCGAATTTTTATTTAAATTTTCCAAAAATTTTTGCAATTCTCCAAACAGTTGATTAGGTAAAATGTTTTGATTAATTGCCTGAAATTCAAAAGTTAAACCATCGCTGTTGCCTATTCCTGGAATCGCCGGCGGCGCAAAAAAATTGATTTTTGCATTATCTGAAGCGTAAAACTCTTTTTCCAATTTACCGGTAATCGTTTTCAAAGAGGTTTCTTTGCTTTTACGCTCATCCCATGGTTTTAATCCAATAACGCCCAAAGCGGCATTTTCACCCGAACCGCCCAACATACTGTATCCTGCTACCCCGATAAAATATTGCACGCCTTCGATTTTTAAAACTTTATCTCCGATTTTATGCAATTCATCATTCGTTTGATTAATACTTGCCGTATCAGACAGTTGAATATCACCGAAAATAATTCCCTGATCTTCTTCCGGCAAAAAAGAAGATGCCGTTACTTTAAAACCGATTGCCAAAACAATAAACACTGCAATCGTTACCGCAAACGTTATTTTCAAGTGTGAAGAAAAAAACGTCACAACTCTAAGATATTTTTGTTTGAAATAATCTATAATATCATCAAAAATTTTGAAAAAACCTTTTGCTTTTTCTTCTTTATTTCCCTGCAGAAAAATAGCACATAAAGAAGGACTGAGAGTAAGCGCATTAAATGCAGAAAAAACAACCGCCGCCGCAATCGTAACCGCAAATTGCTGATAAATTTTTCCGGTAATTCCCGCCATTAATCCTACCGGTATAAAAATTGATAAAAGCACAAAAGTTGTCGCCACAATCGCGCTTCCGATTTGTTCCATAGCTTTGACCGAAGCCGCATGCGCATCCATATTTTCATAAGCCATCAAATATTGTACCCGCTCCACAACAATAATAGCATCATCTACAACCAGTCCAATTGCCAAAATCATCGCAAACAATGTCAAAATATTTATATCAAATCCTAAAAGATAGAGCACGGCAAAAGTGGCAATCAACGATACGGGAATGGTTATCAGCGGAATTAATGTGGTTTTGACTTTCTGCAAAAACACATAAGTTACCAAAACAACCAACAAAAAAGTGATAATCAAAGTTTCAACAATAGCAGCTATTGAAGCTCGTACATACTGCGTTGAATCATACGCAACTTTAAACTCCATATCATTTTCAAAAGTTTGAGACAGTTTTTCAATTTCCCGCGCCACATTGTCCATAATATTCAAAGAATTTGACCCCGGAGTTTGGCTGAGTGACATAATAACCGCAGGAGCGTTATCAAAATTTGCATTCATCGTATAAGTATCAGCCCCCAATTCTACTCTCGCAACATCTTCCAAACGCACCAACCCGCCGTCTTTTGAAGTGGCAACAACAATTTTCTTAAAATCGTCTACCGAATTTAATAACCCTTTTGCTGACAAAGACAAAACCATATTCGTTCCTGCAACAGCCGGAGCTGCCCCAATACTTCCAATTGAGGCCTGAACATTTTGAGTTGCAATCAAATTTACAATATCTGAACTATCCAATCCCAACGATGATATTTTTTCTGCATCAAGCCAAACACGCATACTGTACTGTGGACCGAAAATCTGCACATCGCTCACACCTTCCACACGGCCGAGCGGGTTTTTGATGTTTGTGTATGCATAATTACTAAGATATAAATCACCGTAAGTTTTATGAGGCGACCGCAAAACCAACAATGCCAGCATATTAGACATTTCTGTCGTAACATCAACGCCTTGTTGCTGCACTATCGTCGGCAGCTGCGACATAACCTGATTTAAGCGGTTTTGAACTTTCATTTGCGCAATATCCGGATCAGTGCCGATATTAAAAGTTATGGTCAATTTATAACTGCCCTGATCATTTGAAGATGAACTCATATAAAGCATATCTTCCACACCGTTTATCTGATTTTCAATCGGAACGGCAACCGTGTCGACGACCACTTGCGCGCTTGCACCGGGGTATGTGGTACTCACTACAATTTGAGGAGGCGTAATTTGCGGATACTGCGAAACCGGCATAACGGCAACGGCAAGCAGCCCCAGCAAAATCATAACTACGGAAACTACCGCCGCAAAACGCGGACGATCAATAAAATATTTTGAAAACATCAAGATTTCTCCTTCAAGGAATGACTTGAATTACCGATAATTTTTACTTTTTGGCTGTCATTGCGAAAATTAACTTTTTCTTTGACCAACCACATTTGAGAAGAAAAATCGTTTTTCAAAACATAATTATCACCATATTCAGCTAAAATTTTAATTTGATGTTTTTTTATAAAGCCATCTTCTTCAACATAAATAAAACTTCCGTCAGGCTGCAAATAAACCCTGTCTTTCTCAACTAAAACACCATCATATTGTTTTTCTACCAACACGGTAACATATGCATTATCAATTAATAAATTTTGCGGATTTTCAAAATCGGCATACACTGCAACAGCATTTGTCGAACGATCTATCTTATTGTCGGTATAGCGGAAAGCTCCTAAAAAAGAATAAATTGAGCCATCGGCCAATTTCAAACGGATTTTTTCATCTGAAAACATATTTTCTTTTTGAATTTCTTCCAAATAATCTTTATCGCTTATGGAAAAAACAACTCTTATCGGCGTTGTCTGAATAATTGAGAGCAATCGGCTTTGCGGAGAAACATAATCGCCCGATGTTAATGCAACATTACCGACAATCCCGCTTATAGTGGCTGAAATTATCGTATATTTCAAATTAACTTCCGCTCCGGCAACTGCAGCTTTTGCATTTTCCAATGAAGCTTTAGCCGCTAAAAAACGCGCTTTGGCATTATCAATTTCATTTGGCGCAACCGCTTTGGTTCCGGCTTTTTGAACTCGTCTGTAATATGTTTCAGCATAATTCAAATCCGCCGCTGCTTTCAGTTCAAGCGCTTTTGCCGCTTTCAATGCTGCCTCATATTCCGAAGCTTCTATAGTCAGTAATTTTTCACCTTTTGAAACCGTTTGACCGCCTTTAACATAAACTTTGTCAATAAATCCACTGATATACGGACGCACATCGACATCATCTATCGGCATAACATAACCTATATATTTTTTTTCAAGCGTTACTTTTTGTTCAACAATCGGAAGCACATGCACTTCCGGTTCCATTTTCCGTTCAATCGAAACAGCAGCCGAATAATGGTATTTCCATACCAGCCAGCCGGTAACCATTAACAAAATCACAATTATCAAGATCCATATTGCAGACTTTTCTTTTCCGTCCATTT
This sequence comes from Bacteroidaceae bacterium, assembly GCA_963646605.1. Taxonomy (GTDB): domain Bacteria; phylum Pseudomonadota; class Alphaproteobacteria; order RF32; family CAG-239; genus JAFUYI01. The sequence goes on along the minus strand of CAVIWQ010000002.1, from coordinate 37,435 downwards.
TACCCTCTGTAAAGCGCTAAAACTAAAAATATAAATAATTGGTCTTAACGCCAATTCAACCTGCAATCTTAATCAAATTTTTATATATTGGCGGCTATGTTAAAGACAAATACATAACAAATCGGGATAAATCCAATGCTGTACAATTTTTTAAATCCGTTTTACGCTGATATTTTAGCTTTTTTGACATCATTTGCCGTTATTGTTATTTTCGGACGCAAATTTATTGACTTCATGCACGCATGGCAGCATGAAGGACAACCTATCAGAGAATGCGGTCCTCAATCACATTTGGCAACCAAAAAAGGAACGCCTACAATGGGCGGATTGCTTATTTTGGCTTCTATCATCATTTCAACTTTATGTTTCGCCAATTTAACAATGGGAGCTACATGGATTTGTTTGGGCGTGCTGGTTATATTCGGAGCAGCCGGATTTTCAGATGACTATATCAAAGTAAAAAAGCACACTCCCGATGCTATGACGGCAAAAGTAAAACTGATTATCCAATTTGCAGTTGCTTTCGGAATTGCTTTATTTACCGTAAGCCAATATGAAGAGCCGCTCAAATATGGAATTGTTATTCCTTATTTTAATATTCCGCTCAATTTGTGGTATTTTTACATTTCTTTCGCTATGATAGTCATTGCTGGCGCTTCAAATGCCGTAAATCTCAGCGATGGACTTGATGGATTGGCTGCCGGATTATTGATTCCCTCATTTTTGGTTTTAGGAATTATCGCCTTCTTGCTTGGTTTCGGCTATTACAGCTTTTTGCCTTTTCCTAGTTTAAGCATTATTTGCGCGGCCGCTATCGGAGCTTGTGTCGGTTTTCTGTGGTTCAATTGTTCTCCTGCCAAAATTTTTATGGGTGATACCGGCTCTTTGGCCTTGGGAGCATTATTGGGAACCATGGCCGTTTTATCAAAACAGGAACTACTTTTGGCAGTTTTTGGTTTTGTCTTTGTCATTGAAGCCCTGTCCGTAATGATTCAGGTCTTCTGGTATAAACGCACTAAGAAAAGAGTTTTTTTAATGGCTCCGATTCATCACCATTTTGAGCAGCTGGGCTGGAAAGAAACAACTGTGGTTATGCGCTTTTGGATTGTAGGATGGATTGCCGCCGTTTTAGGTTTAATTTCTTTAATAAACCTTTAGGACAAATATAAATGCTTTCTACACACGGCAACCGCAGCCGCCTTGCAAATTGGTGGTGGACTATAGACAAACCTCTTTTAATCAGTATCTGCGCTTTGATGCTGATTGGAATTTTTTTGACTTTTTCGGCAAGTCCGGCCGTTGCCACTCGCATAGGATACGGAAGTTACCATTTTATCAAACGTCATTTGTTTTTTGCACCGATAGCATTTATGGTTATGATTTTCCTTTCTATGCAAAGACTGAAAATCATACGCCGGTTATCGCTTTTGGGATATTTGTCTGCCATTGTTTTGGTAATAATTACTTTTTTTGCCGGAGAAGCCAATAAAGGAGCATCACGTTGGCTGACCCTGTGCGGATTTTCGTTACAACCTTCCGAATTTGTCAAACCTTTTTTCATTGTCACTGCCGCTTGGTTATTTGCCGGACAACGTCAGCACAAGGAATTTCCAGGAAATTTATTATCAATTTTTTTATTCATCATCACGGCAGCTCTAATCGTCTGTCAACCTGATGTTGGTATGACTTTTGTCATTACTGCGGTATGGGGATTTCAATTTTACCTGAGCGGTCTGCCTATGCTTCTTGTTTTTGCATTGTTTTGCTGCGGAGTTTTCGGACTGGTTGCTGCCTATTTTTTCCTGCCGCATTTTCAAATACGCCTCCATCAATTTTTTGCTTCCGGCGGAGAGCTCAGCTTTCAGGTAAAAAAATCTCTCGAAGCTTTTCAAAGCGGAAACTTGTTCGGACGCGGCCCCGGTGAAGGCATTGTCCGCTCATATATCCCTGACGCGCATACAGATTTTATTTATGCTGTTGCCGGTGAAGAATATGGCGTCTTTTTATGTTTGACGATTGTCGCGCTTTATGCCACAATCGTTATCAGGTCATTATTGATTTCCTGTAAAGACAACAACTTATTTATTATTTTATCAGCATCGGGTTTAGCCATGTCTTTCGGATTGCAGTCCATTGTAAATATGGCTTCTACTCTGCACCTCATTCCTACAAAAGGAATGACGCTGCCGTTTATTTCATACGGCGGTTCGTCAATTATAGCCACAGCCATCGGCATGGGAATGCTTTTGGCTATCACCCGTAAAAACATTCACGCGGAGGACAAAGATGAAATGTGATTCTAAAGCAAAATTGGTAATTCTTACCGCCGGAGGAACAGGCGGTCATGTCTATCCCGCCGACGCATTAGCGCAAGAACTATCGGCTCGCGGCTATCGTTTGATGTTGGTTACAGATAGTCGTGGCCTTAATAATTATCATGGTAAATTGGGCGAGATTGAAAACCGTGCCGTCTTAAGCGGTGCTTTGGTAGGAAAAAGCAAATGGTTCAAAATAAAAAGTTTATTTAAGGTTGCCTGCGGAATTTTACAATCTATGTATATCATTGCCCGCAACCGGCCAAGTTGTGTTGTCGGTTTTGGCGGATATGCTTCTTTTCCGTGTTCAATAGCTGCTATATTGCTAGGAACTGATTTGGTTATTCATGAACAAAATTCGGTAATGAGCAGAACAAATCGTTTTTTAGCAAAATATGCCACAATGGTTGCCACAAGCTTTCCAAAAACCAAATACGCTCCTCAAGGAAAACGCTCCGTACTGACGGGGATGCCCGTACGCGGCAGCATCAGCAGTCTTTTTACGACTTCCTATCGCCCTTCTTGGGAAGATCAACCTTTTAATCTATTGGTTTTGGGCGGCTCGCAAGGAGCAAAAATTTTCGGCGAAGTTATTCCTGAAGCAATAAAACAACTGCCGGAAAAACTGCAAAAAAGAATTCATCTAATTCAGCAGTGCCGCGCAGATGACATCGAAAGCTTAAAAGAAAAATATGCAAATTTAAAATGTCAGACGGAAATTTCACACTTTTTCAATAATATGCCAGAATTATATTCAACCTGCCATCTGATTATTTCCAGAGCCGGCGCTTCATCAGTCAGCGAAATTGCAGCAGCAGGAATTCCGTCAATTTTAATTCCCTTGCCGACAGCCGCTGATGACCATCAAACTTCAAATGCCGCGGAATTTAAAATAAAACAAGGCGGAATTGTCATTGCGCAAAAAGATTTAACTGCCCAATCTTTGGCAAAAAAACTAACCGATTTGATTGAAAACCCAGAAAAATTGGCTGAATTATCAGAAAACACAAAGAAATTTGCCGTTATCGACGCCGACAAACGTTTGGCTGATTTAGTCGAAAAATGCCTGAAATGAGGTAAATATGTTTAAATTTAATTTTTTCAAAAAAGATCCTTTGCTTAATATGCTGCCTAAAGTTCGGGGAAAATATTTAACGGACGTAGCTATGAGCAAGCATACATGGTTTGGAGTCGGTGGACCGGCTGAAGTTATGTATATACCGCAAGACACTGAAGACCTAAGTTTTTTCATACGCAACCGCCCGTTAAACATTCCTCTTTTTTTAATTGGCGGAGGCTCTAATCTTCTAGTCAGAGACGGAGGAATTCCGGGAGTCGTTATCAAACTTGATAATCCTAACTTCAAAAAAATAACCGTCAATGGTGATGAAATCACTTGCGGCGCCGGATTCCGCAATATGGATTTAAAAAAATGTTTATTGGCCAACCGTCTCGGAGGGCTTGAGTTTTTGTGTTCTATCCCCGGAGTTATCGGCGGTGCGGTTAAAGGAAACGCCGGCTGCTTTGGAAAAGAAATGAAAGATGTTATTAAATCGGCAAAAATTATGAATGGTGCCGGAGAAGTTAAAAACATCAGTGTTCACGATTTGGAACTTGATTATCGCAGCAGCTATTTTCCCGATGATTGGATTATTTTATCCGTTACCCTTCAAGCCGAACCCGACACAAAAGAAAATATTGAAGAAACTCTTTCCAAACAAAAAAATTACCGCCGCGAACATCAACCTTACAATCAAAAAACTGCCGGTTCGACATTTAAGAATCCGCAAGGTCTGCGCGCATGGGAACTCATAAAAAAATCAGATTGCGACACACTTTCCGTCGGTGGAGCAAAAGTGTCTGAAAAACACTGTAATTTTTTAATCAATACCGGAACGGCAACTGCTAAAGATATTGAAACTTTAGGCGAAACCATAATTTCACGGGTGCGCCAAAAAACATATATCACACTGGAATGGGAAATAAAAAAAGTCGGCGTTGAAAAATAAATGTGGTTCAAAAAGAAAGAAATAACGCCAACAATTCCGGCTCCCGAAATAGATGAAAAACGGCGGATATTTTTGCCGAAACTTTGGCCGTACCGCCTAATCGGAAACTTATTGCTGTTGACCGTAACCGGAGCGACAGCTCTAGGAATACACATCATAAAAACCAATTTTGTAGGACAAAAACTCACATCAATTTCCGGATATTTTTATGATCTAACTTCCAAACTAGGCTTTACAGTTGATGATGTTTTAGTTTACGGACGCATAAAAACCCCGATGGAAGAAATTAACAATGTTGTTAATTTGCACCACGGCGACAACATTTTCGGTCCCGACGTACATCAGTTGCAAGCTGATCTCGAACAACTTCCGTGGGTAAAATCAGTTAACATCAAGCGCAGCTATATGCCGAACATTATAAAAATAACCTTAAAAGAACGGCAGGTTAAAGCTATTTGGCAGTCAAACAACATTTTTTATCCGGTTGATACCGAAGGAAACGTTATCAACACAACCCGCCTGCCCCATATCCCCCTATTGTTGATTGTCGGAAACGGAGCACCGCAGCACTTAAACGAACTGCTTGAAATTGTCCAGTCTGCACCAGAACTTTACAGTCGTATCAAAGCGGCAAGTTTTGTATCCGAAAGGCGTTGGAATATTTTTCTCGATGATATAGAAAACGGAATCACCATAAAATTACCGGCGGAAAATGCAGCGGCCGCCTGGAAAAAATTAATAAAATTAAACAAAACACGCGGACTTCTTAAACGTAAATTAACCATCATTGATTTAAGATTTGACAATAAAGTTTTGATAACCTTGCGTAAACTGTCATCTGAAGAGCGTTTGGAACTGCATCAAAAACAAGAACACGGAATATAGCAAAAAAGAAAGGCCGATAAATGAATTCTTTTAATCGACAGACTTTAATTGCTGCTTTGGATATTGGATCGTCCAAAGTATGTTGCGTTATTGCACGTGTAAGCCGCGACCAAAAAATTAGTATTGCCGGATATGGCTATAATGCTTCAAAAGGCATAAAAAACGGTATGATTACCGATATAAAACAAGCCACATTTTCTATCTGTGACGCGGTTGAAGCTGCCGAACAAATGGCAAATGAACGAGTCGAACGCGTTATTGTTAATATTTCCGGCGACAAAATTAAAAGCAGCATAAAACGCGCTGCCATTGGATTAAACAAGTCCAAACCGATTACTGAAGTTGAAATAACCAAAGTTATCAATAAAGGAATCACTCGTATAAATGTAGAAAACAACGAATTGATTCACTGTCTTCCCACAGGATACCGTCTTGATTTTGGTGAAGAAACTACCGACCCGCGCAACTTGTTCGGCGAAAATCTATCTGTTGATGTTCTTTTGGGAATGGTTCCGGAAATTATGTTTCGCAACACCAAAACGGTTTTAGATAATTCTAATCTCGAAATTGTCGGTAAAGTTTTATCTCCTTATGCCTCAGGATTGGCTTGCTTGGTTGATGATGAAAAAGAACTCGGCGCAACCGTAATTGACATAGGCGGCGGCACGACAAGCATTGCCAGCTTTCAACACGGACACCCTGTGTATTTCAGTTCCATAGGCGTTGGAGGCAATAACGTTACCAATGATATTGCTTGGGGATTGACCACATCTTTTACTCATGCCGAACGTTTGAAAAACCTGCATGGCTGTGCATTTTTAACTTCACAAGATAAAAATGAAACCATCAACGTTTATCCTGTCGGCGAAGAGGATGACAGCTTAATCAAACAAGTTCCGAAATCGGATTTAATTAAAATTATCGTTCCGCGTATTGAAGAAACGTTTGAATTAGTAAACGCCAAATTAACAGAAGAAGGTCTGAAAGACATTAACTCGCACCGCATTGTTTTAACCGGCGGCGGTAGCCAGCTTTCTGGTATACGGGAAGTTGCCTCTATGATTTTAGACAAACAAGTCAGATTAGGACGCCCTCGCAATATTGGAAATATTTTGGACATTTCCAATTATCCGGTTTTGCAATCCCCGTCTTTTTCAACCGTAATCGGCCTTATACTATACGTGTTCAACTGCAAAGAACACAAACCAAACAAAATTATTTCCAAACCGCTGAATAATGAAGGCGGGCGTTTTAACCGAATTATGAACTGGTTAAAGCAAAATTTTTAATTTTGGTAACCAAACCTTAATTACTTTTACATACTATTGCACATAATAAAATGTCACCATTGAAGTTGGGAGTAAACTTATGCCTGTTACACTTGCCGTTCCAGAAACAAATATGATAACCTTAAAACCGCGTATTTCGGTCATCGGCGTTGGCGGTGGCGGCGGAAATGCCGTCAATAATATGATTGCCAAAAAACTTGAAGGCGTTGACTTTATTGTAGCCAATACCGATGCTCAGGCTTTGGCAAATTCCAGTTGTGAAAGAAAAATTCAACTCGGTGTTGAAACAACTCACGGATTAGGCGCCGGTGCTTGTCCCGAAATCGGAAGAGCTGCAGCCGAAGAAGCACAAGCCGAAATTGAAAAAGAGATTGAAGGCGCAAATATGGTATTCATCACTGCCGGAATGGGCGGCGGCACCGGTTCGGGAGCTGCTCCCGTTGTTGCCAGAATTGCCAAACAAAAAGGTATTCTGACTATCGGCGTTATTACAAAACCTTTTCAATTTGAAGGCAAAAAACGTTATCAAATTGCGGAAAAGGCCGTTGAAGATTTTATTTCTTCAGTTGACAGCATCATTATTATTCCTAACCAAAATCTGTTCCGCATTGCCGATAAAAGCACAACATTAGCCGATGCTTTTGTTATGGCTGACAATGTTTTGTATTCCGGCGTTCGCTCAATTACCGATTTAATGATGATGCCGGGGCTGATTAACCTTGACTTTGCAGACATAAAAAGCATTATGCAAGATAAAGGCAAAGCAATCATGGGAACAGGCGAAGCCGAAGGCGAAGACCGAGCCATAAAAGCAGCTGAACAGGCTTTGTCCAATCCTTTGCTTGACGATAGCAATATGAACGGCGCCAAAGGAGTTTTAATCAACATCACCGGCGGCACCGACATAACTCTTTTTGAAATCGATGAAGCTGCCAACCGTATAAAAGAAGAAGTTGACGAAGATGCCAACATTATTTTCGGTTCAAGTTTTGATGAAAATTTAGCCGGAAAAATCAGAGTTTCAATTGTGGCAACCGGCATTGATGATATAAACGCACCGCGAGCTAAAACTGTTCAGGAAAAACATCAAAATTATTTGGAAGAAAGCTATACAAAAGAGAGTTCTCTGCCAAATACTCCAAACGATGAAATCGATTCTAATTTGGCAAAATTTGCGGCAAATATCACTCCCGAAAGCATAAAAGAAGAAGTTCAGCCTTCTGAACCAACCGAAAAACCGGCAGCAATAGCTGAAGAAACTCCGGCTGTTGAAGATATTATCGCCGTTGCTGAAGGCAACACACTGCAAGAGCCTGTTGATGTTATTGATGATTTACTCGGCGAAGATATGCCTGAAACAACAAATATCAATGCAAATTCATCTGTAATAAACGATATTCCTCAATCTTCAGCTTTGTTTAATGCAGTCATAAATAAAACAGACCGCAATGATATTGACGCACAGCTTGAAAGTGCATTATCGGCTCAAGCCAATGCTTTTTCTTCTAAAAACGCTCCACGTATGATAGAAGAAGAACCTGAGCTTTTTGCTAACACCCCGCAAGCTTTTGCACCGGCTCCCAGAATTGAAGAAAGTGAAAAATTAATTGTCAGCGATAATGAAGAATATACTCCGACTTTAATTGAACGCGTTACAGGTTTTTCAATTGCAAAACGTAATCGTAAAAAGAAAATGGAGCAGGAGCAGCATTATCAAGAACCCGTCACACCGTCATTTACAGGAAATGATGATGACGAGCGCAATAATTTGGATATTCCCTCATTCTTGCGTAGAAAATAATCCTTAAAATAAAAAAATGCCCTTTGAAAGGGCATTTTTTTATGAAATCTTTTTCCAAAAAGAACTTTTTCGTCCTTTCTGTTGTTTAAACTTTTCAGCTTTTTAAACTCTTTAATCCAATGTTAAGCCCGCAAATAAATTGCCATTATTAGCTTAACTATTAAATAAACAATACAAAAAAAGCGCCCTTTATATTTCAAAAGGACGCTTTTTATCTGCTTAGATATATTACTCTTTATCTGAACATTCTGTCTGTTTTGCTAACTCTTCCAAATCCTGCTCGTCAATATTTTCGGCTTCAAAGCGATAATTTTCGTTAAACCAATTACCTAAATCTATATCAGCACAACGCTTAGAGCAAAACGGGCGATATTTGGTATCGGTAAACAGTTTTTTACAAATCGGGCAGCGATGTGTCTTAACAATATTTTCGCTCATTATTCGCCCTTTTCAACACGCCCTGTTCCCTGACAAGTCGGACAAGCTTCAGTCATCAGTTCCATAAGCGACGGACGTTTGCGAACACGGATAATTTCAACCAATCCGCCGTGGCTCAAGCCGATTACCCGACTTTTAGTCATATCATCACTCAGCCCTTGTTCCAAAATCCCCAACAGAGGCTTGATATACTTAAATTCGGAATGTCCGGCAAAATCAATAACAATTTTGCCCGATAAATTGCGCAATCTGATTTGTTTTGCAATTTCCGTTGCTGCTTCTTCATTCAAGCGATTCAACGAACCGCCGCCGCAATCACGGGCGCTGTCGACATCAATGGCGACACAGGCACGTGTTTCTTCAATGGTGATACGTCCGCCAGATTTAAGAGCAACAGTTTTTTCCAGTGCCTCGCCTATAGCTTCTTCTATTCCATACTCTTCAAATGGACTGTTGCTGATTGCAAATTCTATTTGCATGTTATCAATATCTTTTTCCAAATTGCGGTTATTGGTAATAACTTTTACCAAACTTCCCAAATTTTTATAATGATTGATATATTCCAACACAGAATCCGGTTTGCTGTATAACAGGCTCGGAGCTTGCTCGTTACGAGCTTTCATGCGAATTTGTTCAAAAGTATTGCGCAAATTTTCCATCTCGGCAACGACCGCACTTGTTTCCGCATTAGCCGCAGCAGTACGAACCACCCAGCCTTCTTGTCCCGTAATATTATCTTTTACAATTTCATGCAAATTGTCGGCTTTGGTCTTATCTTCAATTTTTGCCGAAACTTCGACGTTCATTCGATAAGGACAATAAACCAAATAGATTCCGACCAATTGGATAGAACGAACCAGCCGAGCATTTTTTTCAGCATGACGTTCTTGTGCAACCTGCACTACAACACTCTGCCCTTCAACCAGATGAACTTCATTCATACCATATTCATCACCGTTCAAAAAAGCTTCGCGCCCATCGCCGATGTTTACAAAAAAACCTTCCTTATCTTGAGCCAATGTCACTTTTTTAGTGATTTTTCCCAAATACACATTTCCGCTTATAGCTTGATTTCCGCTGATAATTTCAATATCGCGAACTTCGCCTTTTTCAAGCAAAGCTATACCGGACACTTGAGTATTTTTATCATAAATAATGGTATCAATGCTCATTTTACACCTATTCCTTTCAGCATATTTTGGGTTTCGAACAGAGGCAAACCGACAATACCGCTGTATGACCCGATAATTTTACTGACATAACCGGCAAATCTGCCTTCGATTTTATAACCGCAACAGCCTACCCACTCATGCGAAGCTACATAATCTTTGATTTCGTCAGCGCTCATTTTTTTAGTAATTACACGCGTTTCCACACAGCGTTTTGAAATTTTGCCGTCACGGCTGACTAAACAAACCGCACTAATAACCCGACAAGCTCGTCCCGACAGCAAATTCATAACCTCTGTCTGTTCCTCATCGCTATGCGCTTTGTGCAGCACACGGCGGCCGACGGCAACAATAGTATCCCCCGCCAAAATATTTTCATTTGGATATAACTCGGCAACTTTCAAAGCTTTTTCAAGCGCCATACGTTTAACATATTCAGTCGGCGTTTCATGAGGATGGGTTGTTTCGTCAATATCGGCCGGAGCCACTTTTTTCGGAGGACAGCCGATTTGCTCCAATAGAGCAAACCGCTGCGGAGAGGCCGAAGCCAATATAAAATCTTTTTTATCCATAACTGAGGTTAGTCCTCACTATAAGTTTTTTCCATTCTTTCATGGCGTTCCTGTGCTTCCAAGCACAAGGTTGCAACCGGACGAGCTTCCAAACGTTCAACACCGATAGGCTCACCGGTTTCTTCGCAATAACCATATTCACCATCTTCAATACGTTTGAGAGCCTCATTGATTTTTGCAATCAATTTACGGGCACGGTCTTTGGTGCGCAAATCAAGAGCCTTGTCTGTTTCCATTGAAGCGCGGTCAATATCATCCGGCTGGTTCAAACCGCCCTGACGCAAATCTTCCAAAGTGTCTTCCGATTGGCTGAGCAATGACTTTTTCCAGTCTTCAAGCTTGCGGCGAAAATATTCCAACTGCAAATCATTCATATATTCTTCATCAGCTGAAGGTTTATAATCAGGCGGAAGAATTACTGCTGTTTCTACCATTTTGGCTCTCCTTAATAAAATTATATTCTTTTTAATTGTTACATATATAAATTCAATTTCACTTTACAATCAAGCAAAAAGTCTTTTTTGTTATTGTTTAGGTTATTTCTAATTACTGAAAGTTCCAATAAATTGAATTTTTTTCACTATTGCACAATTGCGTAGCTTTAGAATTTGAAAGCGGCATAATACAATTAGGCGTCCAAGTTTTCCGCCACGAACATTCAGTACCATTAACAAAAATTCTGATTAAATTTGAATATTGGTCGTGCGCCCAATTTTGAGTTGCCAATTCTATACAAGCTTTTTTAGGAAGTTTTAAAAAATCAATTCTGAAATTATCGCCGAAAGCAAGACCTCTATCACTTGCATTATAAGAATTAAAAGCAATATTTTCATTAAATTTATGATAAAGAGTATTTCCTCGACACTGAACATCACCAGGAACTAAATTTTCCGAACATAACATTTTTCCCATTCCACTCACACATGTAGCACCATATTTTTTTATACAAGAATAATAAGATTCCGCTGCTGCACATCGGTTTAAAATATTTCTTTGCAGTTCTACCACCTGTGATGTTATACGGCTGATTTTATATCTGTCCAACATATGGCTGACCACACTGATAATAGAGATAGCCACCATTGTGATAATACAAATAAAAGCGATGGATTCCACCAAAGTATATCCGGATTGGCTTATGGGTCTTTTCATTATAATCTCCTTTTGCCTGAGCAAATTTCACTTTACTTTTTTTAAGTATAGCTTAGATTATATTAAAAAGGAATAAAGAAAGGAATAAAAATGCGCAAATTAACAACAAAACTCGCAGCTTTAAGCATATTAACCGCCATTGCGTCGCCGGCTGCCGCCATAGAAAACGACTATCGCCCCTACATCGGATTAAACTATGCTTACAGCCGCGCAAATGCCAAAAATCTGCGCCCGCATTATAATTCCGCAAGTTTTATTTTGGGCTCTGTTTACAATCCGTATTTCGGCACCGAAGTTTTTTATCAATATGCCGGCAAAGATAAATTTGGTCATCGCGAATTAAAAAATTCTTCTTTCAACGCTTACGGTTTGGATATGTTGGCTTATTTGCCTTTAGGATGTGATAAAAAAATAGCTCCTCTGGCAACCATGGGCATTGGACAATATACTTTTAAACAAAAATATATTGACGCTTCTCACAACAATGATCACGGTTGGGGATACCGTTTTGGCGCGGGAATGCAATATAACATCAGCGAGCAATGGGCCGCCCGTGCAATTTTCCGCTATATTCATACCGATAAAATCAATCATTATGACCACATTAACGAATATTCATTCGGCGTTCGCTATACATTCTGAAACAAAAAAAATCTTCCGGAAGCGAGGGGTTAAAACTTCCGGAAGACCAGTCAGAACTTAATAATATTGTTAATCGGCTGTTTCAGTTTCACTAACGCTTTCTTCAATCACTTCAGCAGCGGCATTATTTTGATTGAGCTGTTTCAGTTGGTTTGCTTTATTATCTGTTTGGCTGCCAACCGCAGTTTTGGTATCTTTTGCTGAAACTGGAACCGCAACAGCGTCATATTCTTCCATTACTAAAACACCGCCGACATTATCACCGATTTGATTTTGTGTTTGCTTTGCTGCCGGTTCAGCTGTGTTGTTTTGAGCCACAGCCTCGCCGATATAATACCCGACCATTGCCAAAAATATAAACATAATTAAAGAAGCAACTTTTTTCATCATATTTTCTCCATCTTATTAAATGATAAAAAAGATATGAGCATATTTTTCGGCGTTTCAAGATAGATAAAATATGAAAAAGCCCGAAAACACATTTCGGGCTTTTGACACAAAACATTAAACTGAACTTTAGTTTAACTGCTGAATGCTGAGTTCAACACGGCGGTTTTGCGCTCTGCCTGCTGCGGTAGAATTCGAAGCAATAGGATTGGCCTTTCCTAAGCCTCTGACCACCATACGCGAACTGTTCACACCGCGCAAAGCCAAATAGTTTGCCACAGCCGAAGCACGGTTTTGCGACAATTGATTATTGTGCGAATCAGATCCGGTGTTATCAGTATAACCTGTTACGTAGAGAGCAGTCTTGTCATACTTGGCCAAAACTTTTGCCACAGAATCAAGAATAGAGTTAAATCCTGTTTGAAAAACAGCTGAATCTGTCGCAAATGTAATATTCCCCGGCATAATCAATAAAATTTGTCCATTTTCCAAAGTTTGAACCTGAACACCAGTACCTGTCAATTGCTGACGCAGCTCACGCGCCTGCAAATCCATATATCCACCGGTTGCGGCACCTCCGACAGCACCGATTCCGGCGCCAATTAAAGCACCTTTACTGCCTCCGGCCAAAGCACCGATACCAGCGCCCAAAGCTGTACCGATACCAGTTCCCCATGCGGTTTTTGAAACTTTGCTTTCACCGGTATAGGGATCTGTCGCGCAAGCCGACAACATGCTTGCCAATAAAGTAATCGTCAGTATTTTTTTCATTTTAATCTCCTTTTTGCTCACAGATTAAATATTTTTATTAAAAAGGCAAGCAAAAAACATTACAGCAAAAATTAAGGGCGGAAAACTTTCTTTCCGCCCTTAAAACTGAACTAATGCTGCTGTTCCAGTTCTTCAAGAACCATTTTTTTCAAAGTAACATTATCCATTTTACCGGTTGCAAACACCGGAAGTTTATCCATTTTCAAGATAATCCGCGGCAAATACAATTCAGACATTCCGTTTTGTTTTATATAGGCGTGCAAACCATCTTGCGTAACGTTCGGATTATTTGTAACCAAAACAATTTGCTCGCCTTTGCTTTCATGCGGAGTGGCAACAACGCCGTATTGGCACTCGTTATCAGCAGCATAAGCCTTGCAAACCATTTCGTTAACCGCATTCAAAGATACCATTTCACCGCCGATTTTGGCAAAGCGTTTAATACGATCTTTAATATAAACAAAACCAATTTCATCAATATCTACAACGTCTCCCGTATGATACCAACCGTCTTGTAACGGGACTAAAACCCCTGGATTATCAGGCATAATGTAACCCAACATAATATTCGGTCCTCTGACTACCAATTCTCCGCCGCGGTCAATCCCCGGAACCGGTTCGATTTTATATTCGATTGCCGGCAAAATTTTACCGATGGAACCAAAACGGTTAAAAATACGGTTGTTTGCACTGACAACAGGAGAACATTCTGTTGAACCGTAAGCTTCCATAACGCGGATACCTGAACGCTCCATCCACATATTACGTGTATCGGGTTTAACAGCTTCCGCACCGCCGAACATAAAGCGTACATTGTGAAAATCAAACGGATGGGCAATACGTCCATAGCCGCGGAAAAACGTATCAGTACCGAACATAATTGTTGCACCGATTTCATAAACAATTTCTGCTACAACACGATAATGCAGCGGCGACGGATATAAAAATAGCTTAGCCCCTTCAAAAATCGGGAACAAAGTTCCTACAACCAAGCCAAAACTATGAAACATCGGCAAAGCATTAAATACCGTATCCGTAATGTTTATGGTTTCAATAGCCGACATCTGCTTAATATTGGACACAATATTGGCATGGCTCAAAACCACGGCTTTCGGAGCACCTTCTGAACCGGAAGTAAACAAAATAACGGCTTTTCGGTTACCGCCGCGCTTGTGCGGAACACGTTTAATTTTATAACGCAAATAAGCATTAATTTTTTCCCACAAGCCTATTTCTTTGGCCATTTTTTCCAAATAATAAACTTTAACGCCGTTTTTTCCCATGGCTTCAACCACATCTTCAAGTTTAGCCATTTTTACAAACATCAAAGAAGTAACGACAATTTTAACTTCAGCCGTGCGGCACATTGAAAGCATATTCTGTGCGCCGACTGAAAAGTTAAGCATTACGGGAATACGGCTATACGCTGTAAGCCCGAAAAATGTGCAAACGGCTGCTATTGAATTCGGCAAGAGCAAGCCGACATGTTCTTCAGGAGTCGTACGGCGTTTGAAATATTTTCCCAAAACAAAAGATTTGATAATAATGTCACGATAGCTGTTCGGCTCGCGTTTAACATCTTCCACAAATTTCGGACGGCGAAACAATCCTTTTTTGGCATGAACTTTTGCTGCTTTCATCAACATGGCAAACAGCGAAATATCAGGATTATAATTAACCTCAAAACTCATTTCGCGCAAAATCATATAAACTTCATTGCTGATGTGGTCGCGCTGGCGGCGCAGCTCATCTTTTAATTTGAAAGCTCTGGGTTTACCGACAATAACTTTGACTTTTGGCAGCGGACGATGCGGCAAACGCCCTTTGGTTTTTGAAAAATAACCATATTGCGGACCATCCAGCCACACGGGAATAATAGGGGCTTTGGACTTATCCGCAACCAATCCCGGAGCTTCGTAAATTTTCATTAAACCGCCGTTTTCGGTAATCCGCCCTTCAGCAAAAATAACACATAGACGGCCGCTGTCCACTTTGGTTATCAACTCTTTAATATCCCCCGGTTCAATCGGGTTAAAAGGCATAACATCAGCTGTACGCATCAAAAAGCGTATCAGCTTATTGCGGTAAAGGTGTCCGTTTAATGCAAATACGGGATCCCCCGGCAAAAAAGCAAACAGGATAATCGGATCCAAATAAGAAACGTGGTTGGAAACATAAACACCTTTTTTAGGAGTTTGGCTTTCGTCAAATTCAATTGTGCATCTGACTTTGAAAACATAGAATATGGTTCGCAGACAGAACCTGATAAAATTTCGCAAATTATTAGTCTCCCAGTTATAGATGTTTCTTACTCTACCCCGTGACATCGGCAATTGTAAAGAAAAAATTAACAATTCATTAAAATATTAGCATAACGACCTGTTTTTACAAATATTTTATTCATCTTTTGAGGGGGATAAATTTTATGCTTGATTTTTATTTATAATTTGTATAAAGGTGTTTGCGTAACATTTTATTTCAGATTGTTGCAACGGATATCGGTTTAAATATAAACAATAATAATACAAACTCCTAAGCCGCCGCTGCACAAATGTTACTTTGTTCTAACTAAATTAAACTGAAATTTACAATGAAAAAACTTTTAACTTTGACTGCTCTCGGAGCGGTTTTAGCTTGTTCTGATGCCAACGCATCGGGATTTTATTTGAAAGAACAGTCTGCTGCCGCGCAAGGCAACGCCTATGCCGGTGCAACTGCCGGAGCTGAAGATATTTCTTATTCTTATTTCAATCCGGCCGGTTTGACCAGACATTCTGGAACCAACATTCAAATCGGCGGAACATGGATTTCTCCGAATTCAACCGCACGCAAAGCAACTAACAGTTATGGCGACAGCAACGGCTATATGGGCAACATTGTTCATCCTGCAGCCTCTCCAAACGCTTACATTTCACATCAAATCAACGAAAAGTGGACTGCTGCCGTTTCTTTGAACACCCCTTATGGAATGATTACAAAATACAGTGATGACTGGGCAGGACGTTTTCACGGCACATTATCAAAAATCATCACTGCAACAGTCACTCCAATGGCCGCCTATAAAATAAATGATAAATTTTCACTCGGCGCAGGTTTGCAAATTCAATATATCCGCGCCACTTTACGCAACGGCGTTGCCGCCGGCTATCACCCGCAGCTGGGCTTAATTGAAGATAAAAGCACCATAAACGGCGAAACTGTTGACATCGGCTATCAATTGGGCGGTATGTACAATATGAGCGATAACACTCGTTTTGGCGTGGGCTACCGCAGCCAAATCCGCCACAAACTACAAGGCGATATCAAATTTGACGGTCTTTTGTCCTCTATGGGAATGAATCAAGATGTATCAGCCCGTTTGACAACGCCGGCTTCATTGACAATCGGCGCATATCACGACATCAATAAAGATTGGGCGGTTATGGCCGAATACAGCCGCGTTTATTGGTCCAGCTTCAAAAACCTTATTATTGAAGGTGCAAAAAGCGGACAAATGAGTTACACAGCCGAACGCTGGAAAGATACAGATTTTTATGCCATTGGTGCCAGCAAACAGCTTGATTCTCAGTGGAAACTGCGTCTTGGCTTTGCTTATGAAAAGAGCGCTGTCGGCGATGAGTACCGCACACCGCGTATTCCAGACTCAAACCGTTATTGGTATTCGGCCGGACTTGAATATAAATATAATGAAAAGTTGACTTTTAATGTCGGTTATACCCACATTATTGCTAATAAAGCAAAAGTAAATCTGCGCGGCGATCATTACGGAGACAGCAGCCGCGGAGCTTTTTCTGCCGACTACTCAAACAAAGTTAATATTTTGGCCGGTTCCATTAATTATAATTTCTAAAATCGGCTTTGTCGCTCTAAAATCTTCCGGCGTTTCAAACCGGAAGATTTTTTTTAATTTAAACTGATTGTTATCAACTGCAAACCGGTATTGACAGCCCGCCGAACGCTGTCTAATATGCTCTATATCAATTTTATTGGAAATAGACTATGAAACTTATGTTTATTCGCAACCGCAATGTGCTGAACACCAAGTGGCTGGTTCAGTTTATCAACGCGCTTGCTCAAACCCCTGAATACGAAATAAGCGTTGTTTGTGACACTTATAAAAAAGTGGGAAGCGGATTGGAATTTGACTCAAAAGTCAAACTTATTAATTTAAGCGGAAAAACCGACTGCTGGCTGAAAAATTTTTACCACCGCATTCGTTGCAAAATCTTTCCGCCGTTTTTTCGCTACAAGAATATAATCAATAAGGAAAAGCCCGATATTATTATCTGTTATTTTCCAGTAGATTTATTTAATGTAACAACTTTTCAGAACCATAATATTCCGATTATTCTGATGATGCACGGTTACCCTCCGGCTTTGCTGAATAAGTATAAAAAAGGATGGTACAATCGCTTAATGCGTTTTCCTGCTTTTTCAAAAGTCAGTGTCTTTCAGGTTTTGCTCAATTCTTATATTCAAACAATTGATTCGGCTTTTGCTCCTAAAAAAGTTGTCAGCATTGCCAATATGGTTGGGCAGCTGCAGCCTTCTCAATATGCAGATTTGAATATAGAGAAGAAAAAAATCGTTTATATCGCCCGTGTGGAAAAGAATGTAAAGCGCCCGCACCTTCTGGTTGAAGCTTTCGGTAAAATTGCACAGGATTTTCCGGATTGGAGCGTTGACATTTGGGGTTTGCGCAAATACCCGCAATATGAAGCAGAAATTTTGGATATTGCAAAAAAATATCATATTGAAAACAGAGTTTCAATTTGCGGATACAGCAACAATGTGCTTGAAATCTATCAAGGCGCTGATATTCACGCTTTTCCCAGCGCGCACGAAGGTTTTGCACTAACTATCGCCGATGGGCAAGCTGCAGGTTTGCCTACTCTCGGGTTTGTGTCCTCCCCCTCTGTAAACGAATTGATTATAGATGGACATAATGGATTATTGGCAGCAGATCTGGATGATTTTGCCCAAAAACTGGCTTTGCTTATGAAAAATAAAAATCTGCGCATAGAGTATGGGCGCAATGCCATAGAAGACACAAAGAAATATGCGCCGGAAAACATTATTGCGCAATGGAAACAATTATTTGAAGAAACAGCAAAGGAGCGTAAATAGATTATGCCTAAAGTATCTGTCTTAATGCCTGTTTATAAAACGAACCCGCAACATTTGCGTGAAGCCGTTGACAGTATATTGGCACAGACTTTTAAGGATTTTGAATTTTTAATTCTTGATGACTGTCCGTCTGACCGCTCTGTTGAAGAAATTATTTCGACTTATTCAGATTCGCGCA
This sequence comes from Bacteroidaceae bacterium, assembly GCA_963646605.1. Classification (GTDB taxonomy): domain Bacteria; phylum Pseudomonadota; class Alphaproteobacteria; order RF32; family CAG-239; genus JAFUYI01. The sequence goes on along the minus strand of CAVIWQ010000002.1, from coordinate 18,700 downwards.
TTCACTACTTGCGCAATGAAAAAAATATGGGAATATCCGGCGCTCGAAACAAATTGCTGGATCTGGCTACCGGAGAATATTTAGCAGTTATGGATCATGATGATATCTCTCTGCCTAAACGTTTTGCCCGCGAAGTAGCTTATTTGGATAAACATCCCGATGTCGGTGTTGTTTCGTGCCGTTTTGAACAATTCCCCGGAAAATATAAAAACAACAAAAATCCAGAAAACGATCATGAAATAAAATTGGCTCTAATGCGAGTTTGTGCAGTTATTCATCCTGCAACCATGATCCGCAAATCCATACTCAAACAAAACAATATCCGCTATGAAGCAGAATTCAGCCCATCTGAAGACTATGCGCTTTTTTGCCGGCTGATAGCTTATACAAAATTTTATAATATTCCAGAAATTTTATTTAAATACCGCCGCCACAGCACCAATACATCAAAACTTCAAGCTGAAGAAATGGCTGAAGCTTCACATCGCATTCACGCTTTTGTTAAAAGAGAAAATCCCGAATTATATCAGGAATTTTTAATTAAAGCGACGCATACTCATCGTTTTTGTTTGTTTAATGGTCTGCCCTTATTAACTTTAATTTCACGCAATGAACATTACGAAATACGTCTGTTTGATTTCATTCCGATTATAAAAGCAGATTCCGATAACAGAAGAACATTGATTGAGTTATTCAATTTTATTCCTATATTGTCAATTCAGGCTAATGAATATAAAACACGCATAAAGCTCTTTGGACTGTTTACAATATTCAGTTACAAGAATTCTATCAAACTCAGATAATTTTCAAACCGCTGTTTTTTATCTCAAAACAGCGGTTCTTTATTGACTTTCTTCACTTGATAATTTATCACATTGTCCATAACAATATCATTTAATTACTATTATGTTAAAAAGAATAAAATCTTATTTGAGCCGATTGTTTAAATCCGCTGTTTTTTCCGCTCGACAAGACGGTAAGAAAACTTTTGCAAATACAGTTATAAGCAATGTAAAACCTTTGCCTAAAGTATTTTTTGCACACGGAAGAAAACCTGTTGCTCCTTTTTCAAAAATTCTTTGGACAGAGGCCGGCTACATTAATGTTATTTATCGTTATTCGGGAAACCCCGACTACATCAAAGTAGAAGGTTTCAAAATTGACAGAAACCTAATTGTTTTGCGAAGCTGCAGAGAAGCCTATCCGCCATCAACCTGCTGTAAATTAGCACAGAAATTCGGCGGACGAATTCCTAACAGCAACGAATTGCGGCGCATTATCGGTCTTATAGATCGTTTAAATGCATCTTTAGCAATGGTCGGAGAGCAGCCTGTTTGTAACGGGAAATATTTAATTTCGGACACTCCTGAAAAACACGGAGCTTCCGTAATCGACATCGCACATCCGGAAATTATTGAAGAAATTGATCTTTCAAAAGACTGTAATTTTCTGGTCGTACGTTGAACCAACAAAAATCCCCGATATACTTATCGGGGATTTTTTTACAATTAGAAATTATATCCACGCAACAATTCTGCTGTCGGCATCGGCTTTTTACCTTGCCTTTGAATTTTTTCAATTTCAACACTTCCGCCTTTTGCGCCGATAAACAATCTGTTTCCTTTTTGACAAATTGTTCCCTCTTCTATTTTTTCATCCGCCACTTTGGCCGATAAAACCTTAAAACGCTCGCCCTCGTGCTCAAAATAAACAGCCGGATACGGGCTGAAAGCCATAATTTTGCGGCAAAGATTCTGCGCCGGCAATGAAAAATCCAATAAACTTTCCTCTTTTTCAATTTTAGCAGCATAACAACTCAAAGCGTCATCCTGCGGTTCTGGAATTATATTATTCCATTGGCGCAAAGTCTGCAGCACTAATTGACCGCCTAAAACTGCAAGCTTATCATGCAAAATTTCTCCCGTGGTATCGGGAGTAATGGCGACTTCACCTTTTAACAGCATATCACCTGTGTCCAATCCGGCAGCTACTTTCATAATCGTGACACCGCTGACTTTATCGCCGGCTTCTATACTGCGTTGAATCGGGGCTGCTCCTCTCCATCTCGGCAATAGTGAAGCATGAATATTAATACAGCCCATAGGATAAGCATCTAACACGGGCTGCGGTAAAATTAAGCCATAAGCGGCAACAATAGCTACATCTGCTTTTAATTCGGCAAATTTTCTTTGCTCATCTTCATTACGCAAAGTTTTCGGAGTCCGCACTTCTATACCACGTTCTTCCGCCCAAATATGAACGGGAGTTTTAACCAATTTATTGCCTCGTCCCGAAATTTTCGGCTCTTTGGTATAAACGGCAATAATTTCATGTTCGCCGGCTAAAGCTTTCAATGCTTCCAACGCAAATTCGGGAGTACCCATAAATACGATTTTCATGCTTCTTCCTCTTGTTCTTGACGCATTTTTTGCAATTTTTTCAAGAGCATCTGGCGTTTCAAGCGGCTGATATGATCAATGTACAAAATTCCGTCCAGATGGTCAATTTCATGCTGCAGAGCAACTGCCAGCAATCCATCTGCGGATATTTCTTTTTCTTTACCGTCATAGTCTTGATAATGGACGCGCACTTGTTTAAAACGATTAACTTCAGCGCTTTGATCCGGAAGCGAAAGGCAGCCTTCAAATTGACAGCTTTCTTCTTCCGAATGCCAAATAATTTCAGGATTTACCAAATATAAAGGCGAACGCTTTTCACCTTCATCCTCGTGGCTTACATCAATAACAACCACTCTTTTCAAAACACCAACCTGCGGAGCGGCCAATCCTACGCCTGCCGCCGCATACATTGTTTCCAGCATGTCATCTAACAAACGGTGCAGTTCAGCGTCTATTTTAGAAACTTTTTCCGATTTCTGTTTGAGAACGGGATGAGGATATTCAAAAATTTTCAGCTTTGCCATTTCTGCTTTTACCTTTATTGTCTTAATTGTTTTGCAATTTGATCCAATAATGCATTAACCATTTTAGGTTCGTTTTTACTAAAAAATGCATAAGCCATATCAACATATTCTTGAATAACGACTTTGCTGTCAAGATCCAAAGTATGCACAATTTCATACATTGCGCAAAGCAAAAGTGCCTGCAACGTTCCGTCGCAGCGTTCGAGACTGTGTCCGGCCGTCAAAAACATATTAAGAGATTTTTCCAAATCTTCCTTATCCGCATGCACACCTCTGACCAAACGTTCAAAATAGGCTTTATCCATAGGTTCCACCGGCACGTTTTCTTCTCCGCCCTGCGGATTATCTTCTATAACAAAACGTCCGACTTCGCCGTTAACAAAATCTTTTACAACTTCATCAACGGGCAATTGGCTGTAAGCAATCATATATGTTGCCTGAACTGCTGCCAAACGGGCAACACTTTTCATTCTTATTTTTTCGGACACAAATTTTGCCATTTTTACTCCCCTCTTTTTTCAACTTTATTTTGTTTTGCCAATTCATCAATTTTATTTACAAATTCTTCAAAATCGCTTGCCTCGCAAAAATCCTTATATACTGAAGCAAAACGAATATAAGCAACATTATCAAGGTTTGCCAGAGCTTCCATGGCATATTCGCCGATAACCGTTGAAGATATTTCCGCTTCTCCAGAACTTTCCAATCGACGCTGAATCGAATTGACAATTTTATCAACCCGTTCTTGAGTAATCGGCCGTTTGCGGACAGCCAACTGTATTGATCGAGCTAATTTATCACGGTCAAAGCGCATTTTTTCACCGTTTTTTTTCACAACAACCAACTCGCGCAGCATCACTCTTTCAAAAGTTGTAAAACGCGATCCGCATTCCGGACACTCGCGGCGGCGGCGGATACACGTATTATCCTCGCTCAAACGAGAGTCTTTCACCTGGCTGTCAAGGCAGCCGCAAAACGGACATTTCATTAATATTTTATCCCTTAAGCAGTGTATCTGTCACTTTATAGAGTTCCGAAGAATATCTTGCTCCTTTTATAAGTAGAATATCATTATTTTGCAATAGTTTATTTTTCAAAAACTCGGCTACCCCCTCCTTATTTTCAAAATAATATTGCTCTATTCTGTCCGGAAGCTGAGCCAACATATCTTTCATTTCGGGACAAACACCTACAACAATGTCTATTCCGGTTTCAGCCAAAAGCTTTCCTATTGCAATATGCTGGGCTTTAGAAGTGTTTCCTAATTCGGCCATTTTACCCAAAACTGCAATTTTCCGCCCTTTGCATGGCATTGCATCTAAAGATTTAATAGCTATTTTCATAGCTTCAGGCTGTCCGGAATAGCTGTCGTCAATCAAAGTATAAGCGCCCGATACCGGTAAATTCAATATATGTTTTTTTCCTCTTCCATCCAGTGCGCCAAAATCTTTTAAAGCTGCCGCAGCTTTATTTAAATCAAGCTTCAATGCTTGCGCCACAGACAACGCCGCCCATGCATTATAACGCTGTATTTCTCCGTCCTGTTCCAAATTCAACTCACCTTCATAGTGATTGTTTTTACCAAATAAAATAATTTTGGCATTATGTTCTTTGGCTCTGAGTTCCAGAATATCGGCAAAATTAGTATCCTCATTGATAATTGCTGTGCCGCCTTGTTTCAATCCTTCGAAAATCTCAGCCTTAGCTTCGGCTATTCCTTCAAAATTATCAAAAAATTCAATATGCATCGGATAAACATTGGTAATCAATGCAATATCGGGAGTAACATAAGATACTAATTTTGAAATTTCGCCTTTAGAACTCATTCCCATTTCAATCACGGCATATTCAGCATCCATATCCATTTCAAGCAAGCTCTGAGGAACACCTATATGATTGTTATGGTTTCCGCCGGTTGCATAAGTTTTGCCGAAAGCAGACAGCATATGTTTAATTTCTTCTTTGGTGGTTGTTTTACCGGCGCTGCCAGTTAAACCGATAACAGTACCTTTGAAACGCGAACGATTATATGCCCCCAAAAGACCATACGCTTCAACCGTATCTTTTACGACAATTTGTCTATGTTCATCAACCTCCGGCAACAAATGGCTGACTATTGCCAGTTCGCAGCCGTTTTCAATAGCTGTTTTAACAAAATTGTGCCCATCAAAATTTTCACCTTTTATAGCAACAAACAAAGAACCTTTTGCTGCCTTTCGGCTATCTGTTGTCACATTTGTTATTTCTGTATGAACAATTTTAGAAGTTGAAAACGTAACTCGAACTATATCTTCTGAACTTATTTTTTCCATTGTTTTTTCCTAGTTAAAATTATGCGTTTATATATATTTCGGAAAGGTGAAAATTTTATTTAAAATACTTTGAACATTTTTTACATACAGTAAAAAAATTATGTTTTTCTAAATTAGTTTTTTGTCGATTTCGCTTGACAAATTAACACAAAAACTATCTTATAGGCGCAGATATAGTTAACTTGACTATGTTTAACAATAATAACTAAAGAACTTTTAAAAGGACATAAAACTATGAAAAAAGCTGTATTACTCGCTGGAGTTGCTTGCTTGTTTGCCGGCGCTGCTAACGCCGAAATCAAACCTTATATCGGTTTAGATGGTAACTATTCTACCCTTGATTGGGCTTATGACATTGAAGATTCCGTTGAAGATGATTATCAGTCAGTTTCTTTCGTTGCCGGTAGCAAAATCGTTCGCAACTTTGGTTTAGAAGCTTTCTATCAGCTTTCTAACGGTGAAAAAAATCGTGACGCTGAGTCTGGTACAAACCATAGCCGTTTCACTGCTTACGGCTTTGACGCTCTTGGTTATCTGCCATTGGGCTGCGAAGGCAAAGTTGAATTGATTGCCGGTGCTGGTCTTGGTGAATATACTTTCAAAGTAAGACCTATTGGTGAAGGTGCTGAAGGCACAATGAAAGATCACTCTACAGGTTATCGTTTGAATGCCGGTGCTCAATACAACATCAATGAAAATTGGTCTGTTCGCGGTATGTACCACCATGTATATACTCAAAAATCTTATGTTGATGCTATTGACGAATTTTCTTTGGGTATCAGATACAACTTCTAATCTTAGGATAAAAGTTGAACAAAAAACCGCGGTTTTTCCGCGGTTTTTTTTATTATACACCTTTGCTTTCCCAAAAATTTAACTAGAGGTGAATACCAAGCTATTGTTAAACACGCCCTACGCCGACAAGCGTGGGACAAACCGTAAGTTTTGCAGCTGATTATTCCCTATGGAGAGAATATCTGTATTTCTTTCGTATATATAATGAACAGTACGTAAGAAGAATTTGCATTTTTCATTCAAATAAAAAACATCACAAAAAAGAGCTGCAAAGCAGCTCTTTTTTATTTTCAACTATGTTTGAAAAAATTATTCTTCTGAAAAGTTATACAACTCCTCAACAGAAACTTTCTTTTCATTAACAGTAACTTTGCCCAAAACATGGTCGATTAATTTTTCTTCCATAATCGGAGCTTTCAAAGCTTCAACAGCCTGAGCATTTTTCAAATAATAGTCAAACACAACTTTCTCCTGCCCCGGATATTTTTTAGCCTCATTCATAATAGCGGCATTGATATCATCAGGAGTAATTTTAATTTTTGCTTCTTCGCCGGCTTCAGACAACAACAAGCCCAATTTTACGCGGCGGGTAGCAATTTTCTTATATTCTTCCATCAAATCTTTTTCAGGAGTGTTCTTTTCATGCTCATCAAGCTGATTCAGTTTTTTGGCATGCTGATATTGTTCTTCAATACCTTTAAACTCAGCTTCAACCAGACCGGCAGGAACATCAAAGCTGTATGCCGCATCAAGTTTATCGAGCAATTGACGTTTTAATTTCAATTTAGAAGCATTTTCATAATCGCCGGCAATTCTCTTTTTGATATTTTCTTTTAATGAAGCCAAATCTTTTTCACCGACAGATTTTGCAAATTCATCATTGATTTCAATAGCTTTAGGCTGGCGGATAGCTTTAACTTCAACTGCAAAAACAGCATCTTTGCCAGCCAAATTTTTAGCATGATAATTTTCAGGAAATTTAACTTTAACGTCAATTTTATCACCGGCTTTAACGCCCATCAATTGATCTTCAAATCCCGGAATAAAGGTATTTGAACCCAATTCCAAAGGATAGCCGTTTCCTTTTCCACCCGGAAATTCTTCGCCGTCGACAGAGCCTACAAAATCAATAACAACGCTATCGCCTTTTTGAGCACTGTATGCAGCATCTTCAACTTTAACGGTTTCGCGGCGAGAATGGACAATATAATCCAAAGCTTTGCTGACTTCGGCTTCAGGAACATCGGCAATCATTTTTTCGACTGTAATTTTAGAAAAATCACCCAATTTGATTTCAGGCATTAATTCGGCATCAATTTCAAATTCAATGTCTTTGCCATCTTCAAATTTGCTGATTTTAACATTTGGCTGCATAGCCAAACGCAAACTGTTCTCTTTAATAACATTATTGTCAGCCTCGCTGACAACTTCATCAAGAGCCTCGCCCAAAACAGAAGAGCGATACTTTTGTTTCAACATTTCTTTAGGAGCTTTTCCGGGTCTGAAACCTGGAATTTTAGTGGTTTTGGCAATCTGATCAAGTTTAGATTCGACTTTGGCTTCAAATTCATCAGCCGCAACTGTAACGGCATATTTTTTCTGCAAGCCTTCTGATTTTAGTTCTTTAACTTTCATTTGTAATTTCTCTTTCATGTTGAAACATAACCGATATGGTGCGGGCGAAGGGACTTGAACCCCCATGACTTGCGCCATCAGATCCTAAGTCTGACGTGTCTACCAATTTCACCACGCCCGCGCAAATACTTAACGAATACTAGCTAAAAAATTTCAGAAATCAAGCCAAAAAATCAAAAAAGTGGATTAAAACCCACGCTTTAGCCTTGCAATATAGACTTAAATATGCTTTTATCCGCCTAGAAGCAATAAATCAATAATATCAGGTAAAAATGACAAATAAAATCAATCCACGCAAAACTTTTGCGATTATTTCACACCCAGACGCCGGTAAAACCACTTTAACCGAAAAATTGCTGTTGTTTGCCGGTGCCATTCAACAAGCCGGCGCCGTTAAAGCCCGCGGAGAAAATCGCCATGCCCGTTCCGACTGGATGAAGGTTGAACAGGAACGTGGAATTTCCGTTGCCTCTTCCGTCATGAACTTTGATTATAAAGATATAACCTTTAATCTTTTGGACACCCCAGGACACGAAGATTTTTCTGAAGATACTTACCGTGTTTTAACAGCCGTTGACTCTGCTGTTATGGTTATCGATTCTGCTAAAGGTATTGAAACTCAAACAAAAAAATTATTTGAAGTCTGCCGGTTGCGCAATGTTCCGATTATTACTTTTATCAACAAACTTGACCGCGAAGGGCGTGATCCGTTTGAACTGCTGGACGATATTGAAAAAACTCTCGCCCTCGATGTAACTCCGGCAAGCTGGCCAATCGGCATGGGCAAAGACTTCCGCGGATGTTATGATTTAATTAATGATCAATTGATTTTGATGAACAAGACGGGTGACAAATCTCAAATTAACGCCACCATTGAAACCTGCCGCGGATTAGATGATGAAAAACTGGACAGATTGCTGCCGGCTTACGCTGTCGAAAAACTGCGCGAAGATGTTGAAATGGTACGTGAACTGTGTCCGGCCTTTGACAAACAAGCCTATTTGGACGGAGCGCTGACACCGGTATTTTTCGGTTCCGCCATCAATAACTTCGGCGTTAAGGAAGTTCTTGAAGGTTTGCATGAACTCGCTCCGCAGCCGCTTCCCCGCCCTGCTGTTGAAAGAAATGTTAAGCCTGAAGAAGGAAAAGTCAGCGGCTTTGTTTTCAAAATTCAAGCCAATATGGATCCCAAACACCGCGACCGAATTGCTTTTATGAGAATTTGTTCAGGACATTTCAAAAGAGGAATGACACTTTATCAATCCCGAGACGGCAAACCAATAAAAGTTGCCACTCCTGTAATGTTTTTGGCTCAAGAGCGTGAACTAGCCGAAGATGCTTTTCCAGGAGATATTATCGGTATTCCCAACCACGGACAGTTGCGAATAGGCGACAGTTTAACCGAAGGAGAAAAATTGCACTTCACGGGTATTCCAAGTTTTGCCCCCGAATTGTTGAAATCAGTTCGCGCACTCGACCCGCTGAAATCCAAACACTTGGGAGACGCTTTGAAGCAAATTGCTGAAGAAGGCGGAGCAAGCGTTTTCAAGCCGCTTATCGGCGCGGAATGGATTGTCGGCGTAGTCGGCGTATTGCAATTTGAAGTAATGGCGGATCGTATTAAAAATGAATTTGGACTGCCGGTTATGTTTGAACCGACACAATACTACACTGCCCGCTGGGTTTCTTGTGAAGATAAAAACATCTGGAAAAAATTTTCCGATACCAATCAAATGAATTTAGCTGTTGACAACAACGGACAAGATGTTTTTCTGGCCAGAAACGCATGGCATTTAAATAAAATAAAAGAAGATTTTCCGCAGTTAATTTTAAGCAAAACACGCGAACAAACATTCTGATAATTTTAAGTTAGAAGGAGCAAGACAAAATTTGCTCCTTCTAGCTTATCAAGAGTTCCAAGGCCGATAGCCGATACTCTGACGAATTGTTATTATTTTATTTTTTATCACCACCGCACCAATATCTTGCTCAAAATTAATTTCTTGAAACTGCCGTGGATTTAATTTTTCATCTTTTGGTGCATTTGTTGAAGCATATTTTGACAGCCAATTTTGTTTCATCCAACTATTGCCGTCTGACAATGTCTGCAATTTTCCATACGAATTTTTCATTGCCAGCGTTTTCCCGTTGTCTGCAACAATCAAATCTGGAATTTTTACCGTAAGCAAACTAAAACTTCCTATAAAAATAAAAATCCATCCGAAATGACGCCATTTCATTTGCCACAAACAGAGCCATAAACCGCCAAACAATATCAACAGCAATCCCCATGTTGGGAAAGAATAAACTTCAACTGCGGCGGAAGACAATGAAGACACCCATGCCGTTAAAGCATTAACCCAGCCAATTCCAAGTCCTGCAATTTTAAATGCCAAACCGGATACCCCAAAAGGAAGCGTCAACAAAGCTAACAAAACCGCCGGCATTATAATAAACCCGATAATCGGTCCGGCAATTAAATTGGTTATGCTGGTATAAAGAGCTATGCGGTTAAAATGATAAACAGCAAAAGGAAGCGTGGCCAGACTTGCAACCAAATCAGCTATGATTATTCCAACCAAATAAGCAAATATCCCGCGGCAAAATTTCAAAGCAAAAGAACTGTTGTTGCCAGCCAAAAATCTTTCAACTTTTTTACCGCATTTCTCATAAAAAGCCACTAAGGCCGTAACTGCCGCAAAGGAAAGCTGAAAACTTATACTAACCAAAACCTGCGGCGAAATAACCAAAATTATCCACGCCGATAAAGCCAGCACCCGCATTGAAATTGCCTGCCGCTCAAACAAAACTGCCAGCAATACTATAAAAGTCATAACAAATGCGCGCTGCGTTGGAACAGCAGCACCGGAAACAACCAAATAAACCAAACTGATGAACATAGCCAAAACAGCTGCCGCTTTTTTAGAATTATAACGCAACGCCAAAGCCGGAATAAATGCCATAAACAAACGCACAAAAAAGAACATCAGACCGGCAATCATAGTCATATGCAATCCTGAAATAGAAAGAAAATGCGCCAATCCTGAATCTCGATAATTTTCTATTTGTTCCATTGTCATAAAATTTCGGTCACCGGTAACTATTGCCGCCGCAATTGCAGCTTGATCTGCCGGTAATTGTTTGAAAATCAAAGACACTGTTTTGCGCCGCCATGAATTAATTTTTCTTTTCCAAAAGCCTAACTGATTTTGGCACTCTATTTCAAACACCCCGCTTAGCGTATAGCCGCTGCCGTTAATCCCGTCAAAAAACAATTTTCTATCGGGCTGATACCCATTAGGCAAATTTGCCGTCATCGGTTTGGATATTTCAGCAACCAATTCCACACACAACCCTTCTTCAACAATCTGATTTTTCCGAAGAACCGTTATTCTGTATCGGCCTTTTATTTTGTCGCCTCTGAGATTTTCCATATTTCCCAAAACAATGCGCGGCCACCCGCGATAATTTGTGTCAGCTGCAACAATCTGTCCTCTTATATATTGCTTTCCTTCCATAGGATGAGGCAAATCTTTTTCCAAAGACAAAGTGCGTAATTGAATATCGGCAAATCCCGCCACGACTATCGCTGACAGAAAAATAAAACGTAAAACTGACGGATAAAAACGAAAAATATATGCCGTCAGCAGCAAAAATTCTATTAAACCAAGCGTTAACCATTTTGAAGGCTCACAAGGTAACGAAAAATAAATTCCTATCCCCAAACCAAACAGCACCGGTGTCCACAAAAAACAGCGGTTATGTTCAGATTTTAATATTTCAAATACTTTATTCACGGATCTTATTCGCCTTAATTAATAAAAGTTATATCACAAATAAAAAAAGTGCCAAACATTTTGTCAGGCACTTTTCAATCAAACAATCAGAACATTCTCTCAATTTGACCGGCAACTTCTTCCAAATCGAAAATTTCGACCAAAATAACATTGATTGCCGTCGGAGGCAAACAACCCAAAAATTCATTGCAGGTCACAATTGTGGGAGCGCAGTGACATCCTTTTGTTTCAAGAGAATTTAAAACATAAATCCCCTCAGGCTCATAAACAGATTGATAATCAGCTACGGCCGTGCAAACCTTAAAGCGCTCAGACCCCATAAACAATCTGGGATGAAAAGCTTGTAAAGCCTGCATTACTTTTTTTACATTCATACGCGGTAATAATAAATTAGACAATAATGTGATATTTATTTTAGGTTAGCTTTTTTTGTCTAAAAGTCAATTTATTTTTTATTGAAACTTTGTAACTTGCATTTTATATTATTTTTGAGGAGATAAAAAATGAAAGTAGCTGTTATTCTGTCAGGATGCGGTGTTTTTGACGGCAGTGAAATTCACGAAGCCGTATGCACCCTGCTTAACCTTGACAAACAAGGTATTGATTATCAATGTTTTGCCCCTAACCATCCGCAAAGCAAAGTTATGAACCACTTTACTCATCAGATTGAACAAAATGCCGAACGTAATATTCTGGTTGAAGCCTCACGCATTGCCCGAGGTAATATTAAAGATTTACGCGATTTTAATACAATTGATTTTGATGCGGTAATTTTCCCCGGAGGCAGCGGAGCCGTTACAAATCTGTGTAATTTTTCAGATTCTGGAACAAAATGCAAAGTTTTGCCTGAAATAGCGCAAATAATCACTGATTGTTATGAAAGCCGTATGCCCATAGGCGCCATTTGTATTGCTCCGGCGTTAATTGCTTGTGTTTTAGGACATAATGGCATTACAGTAACAATCGGGAATGATGAAAATATTGCAAAAACGATTGAACAAACCGGCGCAAAACACCAGATATGTTCTGCAGACGAAGCGGTCGTTGATTACAAAAATCTGATTGTCAGTACCCCTGCCTATATGTTGGCAAAATCAATTAAAGAAATAGACAAAGGCATAGGACAATTAGTCGCCGAACTGGCCAAACTAGGAAGCGAGTAGAACTTTAGCCAAAACCTGCAGTTTACGAAACTTTCCGATTTCGGGCTTGGGAGAAATAATCTCCCATCCCCTTTTTTCCATAATATCAAAATATTTTTTATAAATATCCAATATCAATAACAAAGGTTTTCCGGTAGATTTATCTAACTCGCCAATCAGTTTATAAGCTTTTTGATAATTCTCTGCTGCAATTTTTCCCAATTCCTGACGGGCTACCGCTAAATTTTTGTCCACCAAAACTGTCTTGGGATCAGTCGAGGCAATATGAGCTTTTTCTAAAAGTTCTTGAGGAATATAAAGGCGGTTATTGTTGGCATCTTCTTTAATATTGCGTAATATATTCGTCATTTGCAGAGCTGTTCCCATCGAGGTAGACAAAGCATTTATCATATTTTCATCTTTGCAGCCGAATACCCTTAATGACAAACTTCCTGCCATACCGCCCACACCGCGGCAATAACCGGTCAGCTGTTTTATTGTCGGAGCCTGCAAAGGGCTGTGTACGTTTTCAGAAATACTGTCAAGCATTTGAATAAATTCGCTTTTTGGCAATTTAAAACGCAAACAGTTTTTATATATTCTGCGCCCTATTTCCGTAGCCGGAACTTTTTTTTCAAAAATATTATCCAGTTCACGGTGCCAGCCGTCCATAATTTCTTTTTTTTCATTATCCGAAAGCGGGCTTTCTACCACTTCTTCAAGATGTTTAGCCCAAGCAAACAAAGTATAAAGAGCCTCGCGCTTTGCTTTTGGCAGCAGCCCTATTCCCAAAAACAAGGTGGTGCCTGTTTTATTTCGAAATGTTTTATGAATATTGTTCATTATGTATCCCATTAAAATATGGGGTTAATTTATGTCAAAATTTGACTAAAAGCAACAGCTTTTTTTCATAACCTCAACCCAAGGAACAACATCAGCGAGAGCTCGTTTACAGTATGCACTTTTTCGCTCAAGCCCTTTAATTTTACGGAATTTTCCGTTAGAAGTTATCTCTCCTCTGATATCTGGGAAAATACCGAAATTAATATTCATCGGTTGATATTGCTCTATATTAGTATCATCATTCAAATGCTTGAGCATTGCCCCGAAAGCGGTGGTTTCAGGCGGCAAAAGGGGCTGTCTGCCATTCATTTCCTCTGCAGCAAAATAGCCGGCAAGCAAACCGACCGAAGCGCTTTCGACATATCCTTCACATCCTGTTATCTGACCGGCAAAACTTATATTAGGTCTGCTTTTCAGATGTAAAAATTTATCCAATAATATCGGACTTTTTATAAACGTGTTCTTATGAATACCGCCCAAACGTGCAAATTCAGCCTGTTCCAACCCCGGAATTGTTCTGAAAATTTCCTGCTGCGCTCCATATTTCATTTTCGTTTGAAAACCAACCATATTACGCAGCGTATCAGCAAAATTATCCTGCCGAAGCTGAACAACGGCAAAAGCATGCTGTCCGGTATGAGGATTGGTCAGCCCTACGGGTTTCATCGGACCGAAAAGCAGCGTGTCGCGACCTCTTTCTGCCATAACTTCCACCGGCAGACAGCCATCAAAATAATTTGGTTTTTCAAAATCGTGAAATTCGACTTTTTCGGCATTTAAAAGTCTTTCGACAAAAGTATAATATTGCTCCTCGTTAAGCGGACAATTAATATAATCACGGCTGTCGCCCTTATCATAACGGGATTGATACCAAGCAACATCCATATTAATACTCTCTTTATAAACAACCGGTGCAATAGCGTCATAAAAAGACAAAGCCTGATGGCCGATTTCCTGCATAATCGACGCGGCTAATTTATCACTGGTCAAAGGTCCTGTTGCCACAATAACGCGCCCGTAGCTTTCATCGGGAAGTTCTTCTATTTCTTCACTACTGAATTCAATATTCGGATGATTTTTCAGTTTTTCGGTAATATAGGCGGCAAAAGCTTCACGATCAACAGCCAAAGCGCCGCCTGCCGGAACTTTGCAAACATCTGCGGCTTCCATAATCAATGAACCAGCCAAGCGCATTTCTTGATGCATAAGTCCGACAGCATTATGTTCGGCATCATCTGAACGCAATGAGTTTGAGCAAACCAACTCCGCACAATTTGCATTTTTGTGTGCAGCTGAATATTTTTCAGGCTTCATTTCATGAACAATTGTTTTAACACCGCGGACAGCCAATTGCCACGCAGCTTCACTGCCGGCAAGCCCCGCTCCGATAACATGCACTTTTGCTTTTTCCATATTTTTCCTACCTGTTTTTGTATGTTATATCTATAAACGGTATGTTGCCGAATGTAAATATTATTTGCTATTTTACAAAAAAAAATATATCATACCTAAAAATTAAATGACGTATGCGGAAAAATGAAAAAGCTTTTATTATACTTCACTGTTATTTCATCATTTTTTATCGGCTCAGCTTATGCTTCCGGCGATATTGACAATATGCTTTTCGGACCGGCGAAAAAAATCACGGCTTCGCCGAAAAACAACCCGCTTATCCCGCATATAAGCTCCGAAAAAAAGGATAATGCTCAAGCAGCTCAACAACAAAAAGCCGCTTCCAAAAACATCCCCCAAGCCGCACAGGAAGAAGCTTCTTTACCTAAAGTCGGAGTACCCCCGAAAAAGAATAAAAAGAATGAAAAATCTTTAACTCAGGAAATTAAAGAAGTTGGAGAAGAAATAGAAGATAAAAAAGATTCCGTCTTAAAAGATACTTGGGTTGAAAAACTTGGAGAAACAATCAGCCAATCTGCTTCTGCCGATGATTCAAAAGCAAAATCCAAAGATGACGGCAGCAACAGCTTGGAAAATTTAACACGCAGCAGCGGACAGAACGGCCGTTCCAATGCTTCCGTGTTTGATATTTCCGGCGTTATGCTGCGTATGACACTAAATCAAGCGGAATCTGCCATATTGAAACGCGGTTACAAAATGGTGGCACGCAAATACGAAATTCCAAACTTCATCAGATGGCGTTATGAAGAACAATGCCGAAACTCCGGCGTTATCGGTTATGAACGCTTGAACAACTGTGTAGTTAAAGCCGCAAAAGAAACAAATCATCAATATGTTGAAAGTTCAAAATTTGTTAAATATGACAGTCAGGAAGAAATTAATATCTGGCTGACAAGCAATTTTACAAACAATAAGGTTTATAAAATAACCTACACAACAGGCATTACAAATATCAACCGCGGAAGCGGACAAAAAATTCAATATCTGCGCAATATCAAAACGTTTGAATTTTGGCGGAGAATAAACCAAAAATACGGAACCCCCGATAATAAAACAGAAGTTTTGTGGGGATTGGGCGGCAATAAACCTTATATGAAAGCAGCCACCGGAAAATTGCTATTGGAAGATCCGATGCTGCGTGAACTTGATTATACCCGCATGTCGCGTGAAGATGCTAAATTTATGAACACAGGATTGTATAATTTTTAACCATGAAAAAGCAAATAAACATTACCGAACTTGTATGCACCCGTATCAGTCATGATTTAATCGGCAATATCGGTGCATTTGCCAATGCTGTCGAATTATTGGAAGACGGTGATGAAGATTTTATGCCTGAAATACAATCAATGCTAAAAAACAGTTCTTCTGTTCTTAATGCAAGAATGAAATTTTTCCGCATGACCTTTGGACTGACAAACGCCAATTTAGAACAACCCGAAATAGTGCAAAAAACTTGTATTGATTATATAAAAACGCTCAATCCAAACCATCCTGTTGAATTAAAAATGAATCCCATTGCTAATCAAGCCGCATTAAATCGCGCTTTAATGCTTGCAGTAATGGTTGCAGCCGATGTTATTATTAAAGGCGGAATGGTAACCATTCAGGCTGACAGCAAAAAAATTACAGCTTGTGCCGAAAGCAGTTTTCCGTTATCACAAACCAAAATCGAAGGAATTAAAAGTGTGCTTAATGGAGAATTACCGGAAGGCCTGCCTCAATATGCCCCCTTGTTCTGCCTGCGGGAAATGGGAGGAACTTTAGAATTGAATACCGACAACGGCTTTGTTTTGTCTATTGGATAAAATCAATGCTACAAGTGCTGACTACATTAAAAAAACACTTGCCATATACATTTTTTTAGATTAAAAAAGGTTTAATTTTGGTCCCATCGTCTAGTGGCCTAGGACATCGCCCTCTCACGGCGGTAACGCGAGTTCGAGTCTCGCTGGGATCACCAATAAAAAATAAGCTCTACCCTTACGGTAGAGCTTATTTTTTTACTTAACAAATTAGAAAGATAATCCTATATAGTCAAATATTAGACAATCAAACATTTTACCAAGTTGAACTAATATGAAAAGAGAAGATGTCAGAGCAAATGACAACCAATATTGTCATTTGAGAGATGTGCAATATGCCGCCTATACGCAATGGGCGAGGAAACACAATCTGACAACAAACGAATGTTTGTTTTGGATATTATTTAGTTTGCTCCTGAAGGCTGTTTACAATCTTATATTTGTGAACGAATGTCAGCAACAAAGCAAACGATTAGCGCGATTATCAAAAAATTTTTGAAATTAGGCTATATTTCCCTTTCAGAATCAGAAACAGACCGACGCAATAAGATTATCCATTTTACCGATAAAGGTTATGGATATGCAGAAAATATTATTCCGCCCGCGGCAAAAGCAGAAGTAGACGCGATGGCAGAACTGGCTGAATCAGAAGATATTGCTGAACTCGTACGGCTAACAACATTATTTCGAATTTGATGAACTTAAATAGTGGGATATTAAAATGGAACTTTAAGAAGCAATTGAAAAACGCAGAACAATTTGCAATTTTGAAGATAAACCTGTTGACATGGAAGTTATTAAAAAAATTCTTTCATCAGGTTTGAAAGCACCAACAAACAATCACCTGCGCCAATGGGAGTTTGTGATTATCAACGATAAAAAAGAACGTTCACACGTGCTTAATCTGGAAGATATGACAAATCCAGAAGACTGTGACAAAATGTTAGATGGTTTCGGAATGACGGATGCCGACCAACGCGGTATGTATCATATTGCCATGCCTAAACAGTTTTCCATGTTATATAATTCCGGTTGTTTAATTTTGCCATTTTTCAAACTGAGAGAACCCTTGTTGCAGCCGACTTGTTTGAGCTCCTTAAATGAATTTGCATCTATTCGGCTTTGCATTGAGAATATCCTGTTAGCAGCAGCTGCTGAGGGTGTTTTCGGCGTTACTCGTATTCCGATGACAGAGAAATTGGAACACATAAAAAAGGCAATCACCACCCTGATGACTATGCAATGCCATGCTACATTGCTTTAGGCTATCCTGCCAAAGATGCAAAAGTACCGGTACAGAAAGTTATCAATATTGAGGACAGAATCCATATCAATAATTGGTAATATTAGTTCATAAACCGTGAGTGCTGCTAAAAATTTTAGCACGCAAAAAGCAGCTTATGCTGTCGGTTATGAAAGTATTACACAATTCAGTAAAAAATACGAACAACGTTTCGATCAGCCTCCGCTCTGTAATATTAAAAATATGAAAAAACGCAGACAAGAAAATTTTATTTTTTTAATTAAGCAAACATATCAGAACATAAAAAAAGCCATGACAATTAACTTTCTATTACGAAAATCAATTATCATGGCTGATATTCAATCAATAAAATAGTCCAGATAGACTACTTCTGAAAGAAAGACAGACATATAATGCCAATTTCTTTCACGGAAAGCATCAAGCATTTCCTGTGAAGCTTGACGATGCAGAGCGGAATTAGCAACAGCTTCAGCAAATTCAGATCCGAAATTTTTTTCAACAATAGGAAGAATTTCTCTTTTGCTGCTACATCCCACAAAGAAGACTTTACATACTTCTTCTGCACCATTGTCATTAATTACTGACTCGTACCACCCGTTTTGCTCATTATAAGCAATCGCAGTCATCCAATTTACTGTACCGCGGCGTTGAACAACAGTATCAGCAACCGGAACGAAAATCATTGTCTTTTTCATATTTAATCATTTTTAATAGTTCATAATAATATTTTGTCTATAAAATAGAATATTGCATTTTCCGAATAAACACAAG
>CAVIWQ010000001.1:15935-54233 GCA_963646605.1 Bacteroidaceae bacterium | reverse complement strand
CTTTATATTTTTGATAAACCTGTTATAATACTGCTGTTTTAACTTAAAAGATTCGGATAATGGCATTTACATTTTTTACATTAGGCGGAAAACAGCTTTGGGAAGACCTTTTTTTCTATCAAGGTTGGCGAATCCAGCGCAACTGCCTGACAAAGAGATACCGCTTACTTGATTCGTGGGACATAAGACGCGAATCAGGAACTTTACTTCACTGTCAAAATGCTTTTATTCATTATATAGAAGTGTATCAGCTTTTGCGCCCGAAACAAAAAGCCGTTGTTATGCTGCACGGACTGTCGCAAACAAAAGACATTTTCGAATCGATGAGCACAGCTTTTGAAAAAGAAAGCTTTACAGCAATAGCAATAAATTATCCGTCTTTACGCAAAAATTTTGACAATTTCACCGAACAATTAAACTTTTTGCTTAAAAATCTTAAGGATATTCAAGAAGTAAACTTTATTGTCTATGGGCTGGGCGGGCTTATTCTGCGCAAACTATTGAGCAAATACAGCAGCTGGCAGTCACGCATCCGAATCGGAAGAGTTGTGATGATTAACGTTCCAAACCGAGGATGGGCGGGAGGAGAACGCCTGAGCCAAATTGCCTTGTTTGCAAAATTTGTTCCAGCGTTAAAAATTTACGAATCGGAAAACATAAAACGTCTTCCTGATATTCCACAAAAATTGGATATAGGAATTTTGACAACATGGAACCCCGTCACGAGTATTTTTATAAATATACTACCGGAAAAACTAAGACGTTTATTACCAACTGCAAAAGATTCTCATATAGATTCGGCAAAAGAAATACTGAGCGCAAAAACTTTCAACCTTTTTCCGACAGAAAACAAATCGGTTATAATGTATTGTATTAACTTTATAAAAACCGGTAAATTCAATTCAACCCAAAAAATAAAAAAACTGTAACAATTCTTCTACTTTTTTTATGTTATACTGTTATAAATAGTAGTGGGAGCAAAGTATGAAAACGCTTTTAATTAATGTGGGCATGCTGCTCGGATTGGTGTTTATGTATTATACCGATTTTTGGTCATTGTTCGCATTTAAAAACGCTTTTTTATACTCACTCATATTGGTGGCAATATTGCTGTTAATAGGATTGAAAGTATTTGGCAATCCCTTTAGACAAGGAAAAGACAATGACTGAAAATATGGCAAAAAAAATAGGCTTAGGACTTTTGGTTTTGGGATTGCTGGGAACATACCCTCTTTCATCGTATGCGGGTAGTCTTGCAGAAATAGCGGGGAAGGAAGCAAAAAAAGACGGAGGAATAGTAGGAGCACAAATTGTCAGAACTGGAGGAGATGAGGTTGCAAAAGCTATTGCTAAAAAAAGTGGCTTTAATGAAAAAAAAGTTAGAGCCTATAGCCATGGCGAAGCCGCTGCAAATGCAGGAAAACAAATTACCGGTCGAGTTGAAGGTGCGACAAAAGCAGCAGCCGAACGTTACGAAAAGGCAGGCGGCGGAATATCTGGATTTGCGAGTGCTATTAAAGGCGCCGCCAGTGATACTTGGAAAGAGCTAACCGGACGACAAGATGAAATTGCCAGTGACGTTAAAAACAAAGACGTTAAAGCTATTGTAAGTAATTTAGATGATGCTGAAACCGCTGCTAAAAAAGCGGCAAAAGGTGCTATTGTATATAAATTACCTAATGGTGAAGAAGTTGTTCTTGCAGCTGATATGACTGCTGTATCAGGCACGATGGAAGGTTGTATTCCTATGCCCGTCAAACTGGATCAGATGAAAACTTGTATTTTCTGCCCGTTGTTTTTGATTTTGTATAACACAGCTGAAGCAATGGCAACCGCATCGTTTGACACATTAGCGGGCGGATTTAAGACACTGCTTTTAATCGGCTTTGCACTTTACATTGCTTATATGACGCTCAAGCAAGTCAGCTCTTTTACCAAACAAGATGCGCCTAAATATATTACCGAAGCTTTGACTATGGCTTTCAAGGTATTTTTTGCGTGGCTGATTTTGACTAACGGAGCTGAATTATACCGCTTAGGACTTGAGCCGCTGTTATCCGGTGGAATTGAATTTGGACAAAGCTTTTTAACCCACCAAAGTGCCGGAACGGTAGATGTGGCAAGTTGCAACAACACAGGTAAAACAGCGGCCAGCGGATATTTTTATTCTCATAATCTGTATAATAAAATTGATTGCTTTATCAGAAAAGTAACACAAGAAATTGCCGTATCACAATCTATGGGCAGTTCATTTATGTGTGTAGCCAGAAACAGCGGTGAACATTGGTATGGAATGTGGGATTTAACAATGTTCTTTACCGGTCTTATTATCTGGGCTTTTGCGTGGATGATTAGTTTGGCATTTTCTTTCTATCTGATAGACTCGATTATCCGATTGGGAATTATAGGAGCGCTTATTCCGTTTTTGGTTGCCGCTTGGCCTTTCAAAATCACGCAAGGATATACCAGCAAAGGCTGGGGGATGTTTATGAACGCCTTTTTTACCTTCGTATTTATGGGACTTGTCATCAGTGTTAACGTTGAACTGAGCGCACAAGCGGCAACCGGCGGCGAAGGCGGCGTTGAGAAAGTTATAGAATTAATGAACGGCGACAATGTCGATGAACTTTTGGAAGTTATGAACATTGGTCTGAGCGGATTAATATTCTTAATTTTATGCTGCGTCTTCGGATTTAAGCTTTGTGCGGAAGCTGCCGCTCTTGCCGGACAAATGGGAGGTCCGGGCGGAAGCGGAATTGGTTCAAAAATTGGTTCGGCCGCAGCCGGCGCTGCAAAAGGTTTAGCTACCCGTGCCGGAAAATTAGGACTGGGAGCCGCCAGCTTAGCTGCAGATATACCTTTAGGCACATCAGGTAATTCGATAAAAGATCGAGCTCATAATGCTTTTGATAAAGCAGCTAGATTCGTTAACAATAAATTTACTCCGACTGGAAGAGCTGGAGGAGCCGGCGGCGCCGGAGCGCAAGGAACAACCCAAAATTCCGGCGGAGCGCCCGATCAAAATCCAGAAGCTGATGAGGAAAATACACAGAATACTCAGCAAAATGATACACAGCAGCAGAACACGCAGCAGCAGCAAAGCGGAGGAAACGGAAATAGAAACCAAGAAACAACGCAAGAAGCAGAAAATACTTCTTCTCAGCAATCTTCGGGATCTGCTCCTCATAATTCAAACAATAGTCAAGAAACTTCGGAAAATACGGGGAATAATTCCGGAAACGATGAAGCCGCTGTTAATGAAGCTGCGCAAGCTGCTCCGAGAAACACTAATGATGCAGACGCCCGCACAACGGCTGAACATGAAACAGCTGCGGCCAAAGATGAAATTGCAGCAGCTGCGACAACAGCTGCCGAAAATGCAAGTCATTCATCATCAAGCAGCAGTATTGCACATAATACAAACGGTCATGGCGATGACAGCGGCGACCGCAAAGGCAATAAGAACGGCAAAGGAAAATCCGATAAAAATGATGCTGATGCCGATAAAATTACTATCCAGCAGCTTCAGAGTGAAATTGCGGACTTAAAAAAGAAACTGCGCGCACAGTCAGGAACGACAGCTTCTTCAGGCTCATCATCCGATATGGCTGAACGCTTGAAAAAATTGGAAGAAGAACTCAAAAGACGCGGCGGTTCTATTTAAGCTGAAACAGTAAAGGAAACAACGATGGAAAGAAAATTTGATATAATAAAAATATTGCGGACAGTAGCGATGTTTTCCCTCGTGTTTCTGCTGTTTGCATGCGGCAACAACAATGATGTTAACACGGCGGTAAACACCGGTAACGGAGAGCCGACTTCAACCGAGCAAATAGTTGCAGAAAACAATGATTGCTGGGCGGCAGCCATTGTTGGGACAATTTATGAAACCACCGGTCGTCTGGCTATGAGCATGTATAGTCATTTGACACAAGGAGCTATGGCTTTGATGATGGTTGCTTTTGCCGTTTGGCTGTCTTTTCGCATTATCAAACACGTCAGTTCTTTTGCCGAAGAATCACCTGCGGAAGTGTGGACGGAAGTAGCGCGCAAGTTTTTTGTCTGCTTTGTTTGCGGACTGCTGGCCAGCTCTCCCGAAGGCGTGCTGTTTGTTTTGAATTCCATAATCTTTCCGGTTTATAATGCATTTTTGGAATTAGGCAGTGCAATGACCGGAGCCTCTATACACAAAGATATGGGTAGCTCTCTTAGTTCGATTTTTAATAGAATCTTAGGAGTTAGCGGGGCAGAATTTGACGTTCCTGTTGATTGTAAAGCTGATGTTTTGGGAAAAGCCGAGTTAAGCGGCGGCTTTCCATCCGGTCCTCAAAAAATGATGGAATGTCTGACATGCGCAGTAAACAAAAAACTTAATTTAGGAATTGGACTTGGGTGGGAAGTTATCACACAGTTTGGCGTAATGGCTTTTGTTTGCGGTTTGTTGTTAGTTGTGGTTTTCTGTCTGGTAAAACTTGGATTTTCACTTTATTTGATTGATTCTATTTTCCGTTTTGCAATGATGGTTATCATCTTGCCGTTATTGATAATGAGCTATGCGTTCAAAGCCACAAAAAATTGGGCCAAAATCGGATTTCTCACTATTTTGAACTCCGGCGCATTTATGATGTGCATTGCGCTTGTTATGATGATAATTTTCGGAACAATCGATCGTGTAATTACAGAAGAACAAGCAGCTTTTGCCGATAAAGATTCGTTGGCTGATGTCAGTGTACCGTTCATTATTTTGTTACTGATTGCATTCTTGACGGTTAAATCTTTGAAAGTAGCTCAAGAAATTGTCAACAAACTTGTCGGCGGCGGCGGTGAGGCGAACTTCCAGAAACAAGCAGGCACATTAGCTGCAACGTTAATTAGAGGTGCTGTTATATATGTTTCAGGCGGAGCTGGTAAGTTTTTGCTTGATAATTCTAAGAAACTACGCAATTTCCAGAGTAAAGTAAACAACGCGCAAGGCTTTTTAAACGATTTAGCCGGAAGAAAAAAATAAAACCGAGAAAGGATACGGATGTGACTATGCAGATTAACATAATAAATAAAGCTAGAACAGCAGGGATTACGCTGTTCGCTTTAATGTGGGTCGTTTTTGCATCAACCACTCCGGTTCAGACAGCAAACGCTCAAACTAAAGGACAAGCAAATTCCGGCATGGTTTTGAATCTTGGAAATAATAAAACGTCAAAAATTAAGGTTCAAAGGCAATCGACATCAGTTGGAGAACACTATGTTGTTACCAATGCAAAAACTTCAACAACAGCTGGACAATATGCTGTTGTCAATGCTGACGGCTCAGCAAAGACAGACTCTAAAGGAAATAAACTTTATGCAAACTCCGTAGTCAGCAGCGACGGAACTGTAACTCCAGTCAGACGCTTGGAAAAAGGAACATCTAAAGTATTTCGAGAACAACCTAACCCAAATTCAAACAGTGTAACCGCAAGACAGAAAGCAGGAGATGCCATTAACAGTGGGCTAGAAAGTTTCAGGCAAGGAGTAAACAATACTACTGACAAAATACATCAAGGTTTGACAGAAATGGCAAACGATGGAAATTCCGTAACAAGATTTGTCGCTAATTACATGGCAAAACCTTTATTAAAGGCTGGTCAAGTTATATTAAACGGGGCTACCTATGCCGTTGAAGCTGTTAATAATGTTGTTTTAGGACAAAGCAATGCCGAATGCAATCAAGGACGTATGGATACTATATACAAAAGCGGATGCTATCCATGCAAAGTTATTAAAACTTTGATAAGTTCTTTTATGAACGGTGTAACATTTTTGGAAGATGTTTCAATACGCGCCGGCACAAGAATTTTGTTAATCGGTTTCTTGTTATGGATTGCTTTTTATATTATGCAGCAAGTCAGTTCCTTTAAGGATATTGAACCTAGAGATATGATCAACAATCTGTTGATTATGGCATTTAAGGTTTTAGGAGCTTATATTGTTATACAAGTCGGATTTCAAATATTTGTTGATTTTGTCGTTGTTCCCTTCCTTGGATGGGGTATAGATTTCGGCACTTATTTACTGACGGCGACCACTTCCGCCACCGGACTGGATATTTCGGGCAATCAAGTCGGAACTGAATATTTGATGACAAACGGCAGTAATAATATTTTGCCGGCGCACTTGCTTAATAACTTAATGACTTATGTGGGAGCTGTCGACGGAACCACCACCAATCATATGAAATTGGGGCATATGATTATCTGTCATTCCACTCACCAAGGATCTTGGAGCGTTTTAGGGCTGTCTATTCCGAACTTTTGGATATGGCTTTGCGGAGCGTTTATTTGGTTCTTCGGTTTTATGATGACTTTATCAATTTTATACTATCTGGTAGATATGTCATTTAAACTCGGTTTTGCATTGGTTGCTCTGCCTATTGTAACGGGATTATGGCCTTTCAATATCACACGCGGAAAGTTTTCGGCTTGCATTAAGATTATATTGGAAGCAGCGGGTATATTTATCTTTTTGGCAATGACCAGCGCCGTGGGATTGGTTTTGGTAAACAGCGCAATCGGCGCCGGACAAGCTATTGAAGCCGGAGGAAGCGCAACGCCTGAAGCCATTTTGCAGCAAATGGAAAGCAATGCCGGAATTAATGAACTTTATGCTTCTATCGAAGCCGGTGATAATGAAAAAATATCGGATACATTCATGCTTTGGGGATCCAGCTTTATTCTGATTGTTTTTGCATATCTTTACGCTCTGAAAATCATCGGTTCCACAATGAAAGATTATGTCAGTGTATTCTTCAACGGCGGATTGGGAGGAAGTCCGATGCACGAGAAGCTTACACAGGCAACCGATATGGTGAAACAAAAAGCGCTTGCCGCCGGCAGCTTTGCAAAAGATATTGTTAAACATCAGTCAAAACAAGGGTTCCAGAGTATGGCCAGCAAATTCGGCGGCGGTAAAGGTGGCGATGACGGCGATAAAAGCATTATGGATAAGGCTGAAGATGCTGATAAAAAACTTGAAGCTCTTAAAAACGGAAAATTTAACGGTGCTGAAGAAGAAGCTCAGAGCAGCAAGAAAAAAGATGGTGCCGAGCAAATTAAAGGCATGACTAATTTGGAAGCTAAAGACAACAAGAAGCCAGATGATCCTAACCAAGGAAAAGACGGAGGTAAAGGCAGCGGAGCCGCTCAGGCTATGGAAGCGGCCGGCGATGGCTTGACTGAAGCCGGACAAGCTATTGAACAGCAAAGCAAGGCGGCTGCCGACGCGACCCGTCAAGCCGGAAATGCTGTTGACGCTGCCGGCATGGCCGGAGCTGTTCCAAGTTTTGGCGCAACGGCAGCTGTAGGAAAAGCAACCAAAGCAACAACCGAAACTTCGGCAGCTGTGGTTGAAACCACCGGAAAAGTAACAGGCGAAGCTTTGAAAACCACAGGCAAAGCCTTAAAACAAGGTGCTAAAATTGTAAAGAAGACGGAACAAGTTGCAAATAAGGCAGCAAGTGCGGCTAAAAAAGCAGCTCAAACTGCGCAAAAAGGTATGGAGAAGGCCGAACAAAAAATAAATCAGGGCTCGCAAAGCTCCGAACAGCAAAACGGTAATCAAAATCAACAGAATCAAGGCAACAAGCAAGGAAATGATGATTTTGTAAGTTCTGTCGGCTCAGCGGCAATAAATGGAAATAAGAAATAAGCGGAGAAAGCAATGACTAATATTGAAACAAAAATTAAAAAGATTTCAAAAGCGGTTTTTGGCATTGCCATGGCCCTGAGTATTGCTGTTTTATCAAGCAATTCAGCTTTTGCTGCCGCTTTAAGTAAAAACTCTTATTCTCCAAAACTAAAAATCGGCGGTTTGCTGCCGGAATGCACCTATCCGCAAAAAAGCGGCGGCGGGGCTTGTTTGCAGGCTCTAAATGCAAAATCTTGCTTAAATACAACGCCTTTTTCGCCAATAGGACGCGGCGTATCTTCAGAAATGTGCGCCCGCGGTAAATCTTGGTGTGCCAGAAATGACCCCCATGGGGCACATGCACGCTGCCGAAATGTTGCCAAAGGCATTGTAAAAAACCACGAAGGCTATGACTACAGCGCAGCATGCGGCACTGCTATTTATGCGCCATGCGATGGAAAAATTACAGAATGTTTGTCTGGAAGCTCTGCCGGTATATATTTTAAGTGCGATCCGGAAGCCGTTTGCGGAAAAAACATTCAATACAGATTTTATCATAACAGCACTTGCGGAGCTAAAAAGGCATATAAAAAAGGACAACGAATCGGTTCAAGCGGTAATGTAAAAGGTTATCCTTGCCACATGCATATTGAAATTCGTGAAGGCGGTGTTTTGCTTGACCCGATGAACTCAGGATTTGACAGCTATGTCTGTGGCTGTAAAAGCAACGAAAAAGTCAATCGTTTAAGCTGCTACACCGGCGGTTCTGCCGTTGCGACAGCTGCGGTAGATACCGGATATGAAGACAGCGGGGGCGGATTGACAACAGCATCAGCAGATGCTGCTGCTGAAACTTCGGGAGCTGCCGAACCTATAGACGAAGATTGTGTTTATGGCGTTGTATCTGAAAATTACCGACAAGCCGGCTGTTTCTTCTGCAAACCATTCAAGATTTTATTCAACACCGCCAGCGTTATGGCCAAAAATTCTTATGACACTTTAGCGGGAGCGGTTTCGATTATTGTTATAATTGCTTTTGCAATCTGGCTGGCAGTAACTATTTTGAAATTTGTTTCATCTTTTGAAACCAAAGAACCGCGGGCAATGATAAATACTTTGCTGCAGCAGACATTCCGTGTTTTGGTTATTTTCTTCCTGCTGCAAGGTCCTATCAGCGAAATATTGTCGCTGACATTGGATCCGGTATTTGCAACCGGTATGAAGCTGGCGCAGCTCGGCGGGGCTTCTGCTGCCGGAAGCACACCGGCAGAGTGCAATCTGTCGGGAGATACCGGCGGAGATCTATCTGTAACCACTGATGGCGGTTTGTCGCCGGCAATGGGCAATGGAATTATTTGCACCATTAAAACCATTCAGGATCAAATTATCGACATTATAGCGATTGCACGCATATCATGGTGTTTTGCTTGGGAAAGATCCACATTCTGGATACCGAGTTTTGGCTATTTGCTGACTGCGCTGGGTTTCTTTGTTGCCGGTTTTATAATGATATTCGGCTACCCTTACCTATTGGTTGACAGCGTTTTGAAAATGTCGATTTCCATGGCATTATTCCCTGCCGCTTTAGGTGCTTTTGCATTCAAAATAACTTCTCATTATCTGAAAAAAATTTGGGAAACCTTTATGAATGCCATTTTTGTCTTTATATTTTTATCATTAATCATTTTAATAATTTCAACCATTGCCCAACAATATATGACAGAAATTATTACAGATGATGTTAAAAACGGTGAAAATGCCATTCTTTGGTTTATGATCGGAGCAATCAAAGTTTTGTTTGTTTTGTTCCTTGGCTGGGCTGTTCTGGGCGAAGCAAAACAATTTGCCGACAAATTTGCCAAAGACGGCATGGGATTGCAAGACATCGGTTCAAAAACCGGAAGTGCTGCCGCAGCATTTACTAAATGGGGCGCTAAAAAAGCCGGAAAATACGGTTGGAAAGGCTCTAAAGCCATCGGCGGCTATGCTTTGGAAAATGCTCGACATGGTTTCCGCAAACTGAAAGCGGAATTTGCCGACAGCGAGTTTGCCCAAGAAAATCTGGCTGCAACTGATGATGACGGCAACGCTTTGCTGGATGAAAACGGCAATCAGCTTTATAATGATTATTCTCCGACATTAAGCAACGCTTGGAATCGAATCAGAGGACGCAAAACATTCCGCAGCTATCAGAAAGACAGCAACGGCAATGTCCGTGAAACCAGAATGACCGTTAAAAATAACCAAATGCAAACCGATGACGAAGGAAAAATAACCGACGGTATCCGCAAGGTTACGGAATCCGATGCATTCGGTTCGGTAACCCATCGGTATGACAAAGACGGCAACGAACAAAAAACAACGACAAAAATCAGCAAGGCTTTGTCTAGATTGGTTAACAGCGCAGGTGAAGTTGATACACAGACATTAAACAGCTTTATGCAAAACTCGCTACTTTCTGAAAAAGAAAAAGGCTTGATGATTATGAATCAACTGGTTAATGAACGCATGGGGAGTTATGTCGGAGGCAGTCTTGATGAACATTACGTTGACCGCGATATAGATGTTTCAACAGATGATCAAGGTCATCAAAACATTACGATCCGCCAAACAAATGAAGACGGCACCAAAACAGTATTTAATGCCTCATTCAAAGGCGATAACCGAGTTATGACCTCGATTTCGACAATGGGTGATGATAATAAAGGCGTTGTATATTCAACAGACGGCATTATTCAATGCAAGACGATCATCGACCCAAAAGACGGAAAAGTAAATATAGAACGCAGATTTTCTGTTTCAAAATACTATTCTAATTATACAGTCCGTCCGGTATTTATTGACGGCAGTGTGGCCGCAAATATCGACCGCAGTAAAATTCTGTTCAGCGATGACGATATGAAAGCTTTCGGTGAACAAGTCAGAAAAGAAGGCAATAAAGCTTATGATTTGACTGAATTTTTATAGAATTAAGCCAAAATAGCGGGAAAAAACGGCAGAAATAAAAATTTCTGTCGTTTTTTTTGCACAAAAATTGCCGGTTTTGGCGCAAAATTCTTGATTAATAAGAAAGTTAGATTATTATGAGTAACAATTAACGGTTAATTTAAAACAAATTCAAAGGTGATCATTATGGAAGAAATTATTTTCCCAAATCAAATCAGAATGTACAGAAGATTGCGTGGTCGTTCAATGCAAGAATTGGCCGATCATTTGGGAGTTAGCTTATCAGCCATTTCAAAAATAGAAAAAGGCTATCGCCGAATTGATCAAGAACAATTAGTTCGTGTGGCTGAGCTTTTGGATTGCCCTATGCAGGATTTGTTTGTAAATGAACAAAACTCACAAGAAGAAGTTGTTTTGTCATGGCGCAGAGAACAGGAACGTCGTAACAAAATCAACGAAAAAGCCGGATTGAAAACTTTGGGTGCCGGTTTGCGCCAAATTCGCAACGAAAAAAATCTTACTTTAATTGAAGTTGCAGAAAGCGCTGATATGACTTTGTCTGTTTACCACCGCATTGAAATGGGACAACGCGAAGTATCAGACAAAGAACTTAAAAACATAGCCAAAGCTATGGATATGACCGTTGACGGATTAAAAGAAGATATTAAAAAACTTGAAGATAAAGGCATGCTGGAAGAAATCATTCAACGCAATGATTCAAAATATAAGCTTTTGTCGAACCCGCGCGGTGCTATTTCTTCTTTTGAAACTTCGCCTCGCGATGCTCAAAAGATTTCGGTTTTCGGCGTTGCCGGAAAAGACGGAAATGTTATTATTGATATGGAATCAGAAATCAAGACTGTTTCACGTCCGAACTTTTTAGTCGGCAAAAAAGATGCTTATGGTATCAATCTTTGTTCACGCCGTTTGGGCACGCTTCTTCCTGCCAGAGCCGTTTTGCTGGTGGATCCTCAAGATATTGTCAGTGTTGGAGATATTGCAGTTTATTACATTCAGGAAGACGAAGTTAAAATTATCAGCATTCGCGAAGATGACAACGGCGAATTGTACGGCATAAGATGGAATCCTGACGAAAAGATTAAACTTGACAGCAATGATTTAAGCAATCTGCATAAAGTAGTTGCTATTTATCTGTAATTTATCTTATTATATATAAGGTACAATAAGAAGTAAATTTTCAGATGAATTAAGGAACAAATCGTTGTCAGAAGATATTAACACTAATGCAGCTTTTGGGCAAAAAGGCGACGATCAAGAAGAAGAGCCGATTATTGTCGCCCAACGTTTTTTAAACATTTTCAGGCAGTTGCATATTTTCAGCAGCGAGCGCAAAGAAGCTTTCAATCAAATGATTTTGGATTTGCCGCCTTCTATTCGCGGAATGTTCAAATCATTGCCTGGGGGCTCAGTTTTACAAGATTATGTAAACGAACTTGAAAAATCACACTCGATGGCATTAAGCGGCGGCGGAAATGATGGAACTTCCGCTTCCAAAAAAGCGGCGCAAAATAACAACATTTTACAAAATGCTCTCGCGGAAAACCAAACAGCGGGCAATACTGTTGCTCCGGCAGCAAAAAGCGAAATAATCAACAGTGATAATTTTGCAAAAATTTTAGCCAACAGTTTAGCGCAGTCAAATGCTCAAATAATCAGAGAATTGCAAAATAATCGTCCGATTGAAAGCGCAGCTGCCGAAACCGGCGCCAATTTGCCTGCCAACAATGGTCCCGTAAAATTAGTTGCCGATGAAACTTTTACTCAGACAATAGCTTCGGCTTTAGCTGATGCTATTGCTAATTCTGAGCAAAAACGGCAGGAAGACAATAAAATTATTACTCAGTCATTTTTAGAGCTTCAAGAAAATCTTAATAAAATGATGGAGCAGAACACACAGTTAAAAATTATTTCAAACAGCGATGCTCCTGCCGAAGCAGCTTCGGCTTTTCAAATTAAAAATGTAGTTGATGATTTGGTTAAAGCGCAATCTAAATTTTTGCGCGAAACGACTCAATCGCAAAAAGAAGAATTATCATCCATTATTTCCGTAGCCATAAAAGAAAGCCTGAAATTATCGACTCAATCTTTAATAGACAGCTTTAAGAAAATGGAACAAGGCGACGGTCCGGCTCCGATTACTTATGCGGCGGCTTCACCTAAAAAACAGGCCTCAATGGAAAATGTCGAAGAAGCCCTGAAAGCGCAGGGAAAAGAATTTTCTTCAATTATTGCCTCGGCTTTGCGCGAAAGTCAGCAAAATTCGGCTCAGGCAATAATCCGTACCATTGAAAGCCTAAAAAACACTGCGAACATTGGCAATAATTCGCCGAAAGTCGAAGATGTTATGAAAATGCAGGCTGATCTTTTCCGCGATATAGCCCGCGCGCAAAATCAAGAATTTTCAAATTTGATTTCGGCAGCTTTACAAGAAAGCCAAAAACAATCAACGCAGGCTATTATTGCTGCTCTCAGTCAAATGCAGGGAAAAACAATACAATATATTCCCCAGCAGCCGCAAAACAATACTAATTTTTGGCCTATGCCAGAAATGCAGCAACCGACTGTTCAGCAGCAACAAACGCTTAATGTTCCATCAAAACAAAACGTTTCTCTTGAACCTGAACCGATTATATCTCCTGACATAGACTATTCAATTGAAAATATCGGAGAAAGCCAACAGTCCGAAATTGAAAACGCCAACAAAAAGAAAAAGAAGAAAAAGAAGAAAAATCGGGATAATTTACAAGAAACTTCACAAGTTACGGAAACTCCCGAAGCTTTGCCGCAAAGCGAACTTCCTATTGTGAACAAACCTTTGCCCAAGAAAAAAACTATTATATCAGCACTCCCCGAAATGCCGGTTATTGAAGACAAACCGCAGGACAGCGCTTCGGATTGGGGATTCAGCACCGATTATAATTTGCCTTCAACTCCGATTGAAGCTGAAGAACAGCAACCGGATAGTTTTGATTATAACAATCAGGAAAATGACGATAATTCACCGCAAGACTGGAATTGGGAATATCAGCCTGAAGGCGACACAGATAATCAGAACACCGAAGAAACAGCCTCTGAAGAAGGCGAAGATTGGGAATGGGACTATGAAGAAGTTCCCGAAGGAGAAGATATTGAAGGCACCGAAGGTGAAGATTGGGAATGGGACTATGAGGAAATTCCCGAAGATGAATCAAACGGCGGTTTTGAAGATCCCGAAGCCGATTTGCCTCATTATCAGGAAGATTTTGTTGAAGCTTCCGAAATTGTTATTCCCGATGACTTTGAATTATTGCTGGTCGGAATGGAAGACAATAACTTTCAAGATCCCTATCTTGAAAACAATGATAATATAGGATAAAATAATAAGAAATTCATTTACAATAATTCTGAGCTCAATTAGAATTATCAGCGTAAGGAGCAAAAGATGGAACCAAACACACCTGCTGGAAATGTTAATAAAGCCGATTTATGGTATGTTGATAACTATATCTTGCTGAAAGACTATTACGATCGTACGGTTTCACGAATTGCCGCTCGCTGTGTTCGCAAGGGTAACATAGCTTTGGAAGATTATCCTTTTTACGGCTACCTTTTGGATGTGTTGGAAGAAATCAGCGAAACAGGCGATTATATTCTGCAGCATCGGGAACTTTATCCTTATGTTGAGCGTAAAGTCGCCGGCGGAATGAACGGTTTTAACCGCACTTTAAGTGAATATAAAGAAGAACTTAGACGCAATTCCACTCCAGATATGATAAAAAGCGATGCGCGCGAAGTTGAAAAAATGAAAAAAGCTTTAGAAGTAACAGATAAAGCCGAAGATCCGACAGTCGGCGCAGGAATGGGAATGGAGCAATTAATGGAAAAATTGCTGCAGCAAGATACTGAGGCCCGCGAAAAAGTTCAGGCTGAATTTGCCGAA
This sequence comes from Bacteroidaceae bacterium, assembly GCA_963646605.1. Taxonomy (GTDB): domain Bacteria; phylum Pseudomonadota; class Alphaproteobacteria; order RF32; family CAG-239; genus JAFUYI01. The sequence continues at coordinate 39,685 of CAVIWQ010000001.1, read as the reverse complement.
GCCAAAGCCCGCAAAGAAGAAGATAAGATATAAAAACGATTGAAAGAAAAACAATATGTTAAAAGACTTGAACAATTGTAAAATTTTACTTGGAGCTGCCGCAATTTTTGCAATGTTGGGCTGCAAGGCTTCTGAACCTGAAAATATCCCTAATACGCAGCCGGAAAAAGTTATCAGCATTGATCCTGCCGCCACGGCCAACATTGTTCAGCCGATTGATCCGAATATGGTACGCACAACAGAAGGAGCAAGTTCTCTTGATCTTGAAACGCCTTTGCGCTGCCATGTCAATTGGAACACTCAGCAAATGATAACAACCCTGCCCTACAATCTGAAAGCTTTTAACCTGACCAGAAACGGCATAGATAATCCTCTTCCCCGTTTTGAAGTAACAAGTTTTTCATTTAAGACAATGCCTGCGGAAAAAGCATTGCTAAAATTAACCAAAGAAGCAGGTATCAAGTTAGTGGCAAAAGACGCCCCTTATGCCAGCATTTCAGCAGAAAATTTGCGCGGAGAACTTTCAGACGTTATAAAAATGATTACTGATGCCGCCGAAATTTATTATAGGTATAATTCAGAAACCAAAACTTTGACTATCGGACGCAAAACAAACTTTACGCTTTATGTGCCTAAATCCCGTCCGATTATTTTGGCGTTGCTGGATGTTATGCGCGGCGCAGGTATCACCGATGTCACAACCGATTGGTCAGACTATTCTCTAACATTTGACGGTGATTATGATTTACAGAAAAAAATTCAAAAATTGCTGGCTTATTTTGAAGACAACCCTGTATTGATTGCTTATGATGTCAGTATTTTTAAGATTTATCCGCAAAACCGCCAACGCGAAATAAAATGGCAAAATATGCTAAATGTATTTGATTTTGGAACCATAAAAACAGCAAAAACCGGTGTTATCGGACGCGTTTTGACAACATCAAATGACATAAACATCGGAACACTGCAAAACTTTCTAGGCAGTCAGGCACGCGTTGTTACGGTAGCCCAAGGTAAATTTGTAGTTCCTAACTTGTGGATGTCTCGTTTTGATATCGGAAAATGTGCTGATGTCAAAATGCCCGAATCGCAGTTTTCACTTTTGGCAAAATCTTCTTTAATGCCGCAAAACCGCATTTTTTCGGATATAACTCTTGAAGGAACAGACGGGCAAATCACACAATTTAACATTCGCAGCAAATTAGGCGAAAACTTTTTGATTATCGGCATTCCGAATGAAATTCTCGGTTCAAAATCACCAAAAGCCGAAACAATAGTCTTTATTGTTCCACGAATAATCAGAACAATAAAAAAACAAATTTCGTCAACAGCTAAATAAATTAATAGTTAAGAGGTAGAAAAATGGATAACATGCCAAACCGCCCAAGGTTTAAGAAAGTAAAAAGACCGATAAAACGTCCTGTTAATAACAGTGAAAATATGGCTGTGCCCGCAAAATCAACCGAAAATCCTTTTAATCGCAACAATAATAATAACGGTTTTAATCTTGATTCATATCTTGAAAATGACAATTTGCCGGCTATGCCGCAAGAGCCAATTCAAAATCGTATAAATCCGGCTTTTTTAGGCGAAGAAGAATATGATGAGCCTCAACCTAGTTTGAGAGATAAATTTATGGTTGGCAACCTGTTTACCGGCACGGCAATTGTGGCTGCTGCAATTTTATTCAGTTTGTTCGGTATATTTTTTGCCAAAGTATTTTTAAGCTCTCCGGCAACAGTTCAAAACGGTTTGCAAGGCGTTGTCATCAATTCCGAAGTTCCGCGGGGACGTGCCCGTTGCGGTGTTGCTGAAAAAACTCAAGGATGCGTTTTATATATCATGAATCCGCAGCGACAAGATTTGAGCGGACGTGACTTTTACGATTTAGCAGCGCAATTAACCGGGCGTCAAAGATTTATGATTGAAACCGGAAATATGCGCTATGCAAGCACTAAAATCCGCCCAGGAGAAATTGTACAGTTGAATATTCCTCCTTTGCAATAACCTTTATCAATCCCCTGCTAAACAGCAGGGGATTTTTTTAACAATTTTCTCTTTGCGTCATCGCTTGATTTTGCGTTCAGCAAAATCGTCCAGCGATCTTCGAATTTAATGATTATACTGCTGACGGCTTTTTCTTTGTTAAGGGGCAACATTGATAGCATCGTAGCTCCATTGACGTTTTTGATTGCCATCAAAAACGAGCGATGACGGTGAAGAAAAAAGTGAGCGTTTGTGAGTTCGCTCAAAAAGGGATGATGGGGAGAGAAGTGTAGAGAAGATACAAAAGTAAGAAAAATATCAAAAAAAATCCCCATTTAAAGCGGGGATTTTTTATTTTCACAATAAATTGAATATATTATGTAACTTCTGTAACTGCACGTAAGTTTCCATCACGATTAATTTGTACAACACGCAATTTATGATGCATTTCTTCAATGGTTTTTTTACGATCAATAGTTGGATATGAGTGCAAAATACGGTCTACAAAAGCCTCATAAGCAGCACTTGAGCTTTCAGCGTGGATAGTAGCCAAACAGTTATCGTGTCCTGACCCCATTAATTCCCACAAAGCACCAGCATTATGGGTTGAAATTTCACCTCCGATAATCGCGTCTGGTGTAAAACGAACCACAAGGTCAATAATGCCCTTATAATCAAACTGGTTTGTTTGTCCGGTACGCGACATAACAACGTGAACGCGGTTTGGATGAGGAACAATAAGTTCGCGGGCATCTTCAATTGTTATGATACGTTTGTGAATATCCAATATTTTTAGCAAATTATTTAAGAATGTTGTTTTACCGGTTGCAGTCGCGCCACTGACTAAAATATGGTCGCCGCGCTTAATACTCAGCAATAAACGCTCATAAGGATCTTCAGGATCTTTAATATTTTTCAAAGGATTAATTTGATGCAGTTTTTCACCTTGTTTTAAGCCGTAATCTCCTAAACCGAAAGCGACATCATCACTATGTACACGAATGGCAATCGCAACACCGCCGGTAATATCGCTTTCATCATACATTACATTTTTACCGCAAATTGCAGAAAAACGATGTTCTCCGGGTAATGTCGCATATACAACAGGAATCCCCGAAGCCGGCTCAAACGGAAGCTCATAGGTATTTGCCACAATATAGAGCAAATCGGTTAGATATTCTTTGGTCAGTTTTTCATCTTTATACATAACCCAAGGATAGGCTCTTTTGCCGCGCAAACGAAGCCAAACCTGCCCCGAACGATTAATAGCAACCTCTTCAATATTTTCTTGGTTATACCAATAAGCAAGAGGACGAAGAACTGATTCCAAAACTTCAAAACTCATCTTTTTCTCCTCTTAAAAGAGCTGTGGAACATCGCTGCTTCCGCTCGAACTACCGCTGTCTGACGGTACATTGGAACGGTTTGTGCTCACAACACCGCTACTCGGCGGAGGCGGTGTTGCGCCGGTTGGACGACGTTTTTTATTTTTAGCACCAGCTGATGCCGTATCATCAACCAAAGCCATTGCCGGCTGTGCATTGCTGCTGTCTTCTTCGTAAACAACCGATCCGGCAGCAGATGATGACGATGAACTTCCTCCGCCTCGGCCATTCAATTTAGACTGGCGTTCAGCAGCCATGGCAGCTCGTTTATCAGATGTTTTCTTATCATCAATCAAAACATCTTTATATTCAGTATTATCTGATGCATCCGCATCATTATCCATTGTTCTCAACCATAAATCAACTTTTGGATAAACAATAATTCTGGTGCCTGCCGGAATATATGTAATGGCTCTTATATTTGAACGATCCGACAAAATTTGGTTAAACATTTTTTTGGTATCTTCCAAAAATCCTTCGCGGGCATCATTCATCGCCTGCTGTCTTGAATTTTCCGTTTGACCATTACCTTCCTTATTGGTTGAAAATAGAATACCCATACCGTTGGTTGCTAAAGATGTAGCAAACGGCATTGCATATTTCTTAACCAATTGTCTGTCCAAATATCCCAGCACGCCGCCTCGGCCTTGTGCATCACCGGTTTGTGCGCTGCTAATATCAAACATAACTCCGTTTGGCAAAATCAAGCGATCCCACTGAATAGTTATACGAGCCGAACCGGAAGATTCTTCCGATCCGCCTCCGCCACCACCGCAGCTTCCCATTAACCGGCTGCCGGCAGGAATAATAACATTACGACCGTCCTCAGCATAGACATTGCGTTCGACAAATGCCGTAACCGGAACTTCGTGTTCCGTATCAATAGAACGGGCAATAACCGCAGGAATCGGTTTATCAGCCAAAATCATCATATCCATATCAACCGGCCAGGTTGAAATAATTTTTTTGAGTCCCCAATCTTTTTGTTTGCCGTCAAAAGCCTCACGGCTGTAATTTGTACTGATTTTTCCTACTTCCATATTTTGTCGGCGTTCCCCTTGTGCAGCGCTTAATGCGGCCGAACGTTGAACATCATAGCGCTCTCCAGGGCCATATCCGCCGCCGGGGCCTAAGTTTCCAGGACCTTTACCGGTTCCATAAGCTCCGCCTTCGCCAAAACTTCCGGCAGGAACAAATATATCGCCTTTTTCCGTTTTTTTAGCAGATTCTTCTATACCAATCAACGAGCCTTGATCGTCAACAACCAATCCATCCGGCAGCAATTTACCTAAAACTTTTCCAGCTTTATTTATAACACTGCCATCTTCAAGAATATCTCCCAAATATTCTCCATCCGGTGTCAAAGCAATGTTAACCGAACGTTTATAATCACTCTCTTTTACTGTCAAACTTCCGACTTCCGGTAATTTAGTTTCATTAACAACCGGACGCTCATACCAATCAAGTTTGGTATTTCCGATTACTGTACCGTCTAAACTGATTGCAGAGCCGTCTTGCGCTAACTGTCCGATAACATTTCCTTTAGCATCTACTATTTTATTATCAGAGCTGACATATCCGATAACATTTCCGTTTGCATCATAAATCGGCTGTTTTTTCTCTGCTTCATAAAATTGCAAAGGTTTAGCTGTGGCTATAATTTGCCCGTCCGGTGCTTCAATATCTCCGGCAGCCCCCAATGTTCCGATTGTTTCACCATTATTATTTACAACATTGCCGTCTAAGCGAAGCTCGCCGATAATTAAATTATTTTTGTTACGAATATTAAAATCACGGTTTCCTCTGGCAAACATTTTGCCGCTGTTATCAATTGCGAAACCGCGAATCATTTTTCCCAAACGCTGATTAGCAAAAGATATTATTCCTCCGTCAGATGCAATATAGCCTATTGAATAGCCTTCATTATTGTACATATACATATCATATAGCGCATAGCCGGATTTTTCGCCGCGGATAACAACGTTACCATCGAAATCAACTTGTCCTATATTTTCACCTTTGGCAGAGATGACTTCAGCATTATTATTCACTGTTCCGATAAAACGGCTGTCTTTATCAAAAGCGTAACGATATTTGAACAGCATTCCCATATCAGAGCCTGTTTTGGAATTGGCAGCGCCATTTGGAAGCACATAACCTATATTTTGACTGCTATTGTTAACGACACTGCCATCGAGCATACTACGGCCGATTATTTTGCCTTCAATGCTCATAACAGGTCTGATATCCACAACTCGACCGATTAATGTGTTTTGTTTATTGAACAACCTGCTTTGTTGGTTAATACACCCGAGATTTTCACCGGCATAGTTCAAAACTTTTCCGCCTGAAGATACCGTACCGATAATTTTGCCGCCGAAATCAGCTACACTGCCTGTTTTAATTGCAAATCCGACAACGCTTCCGCTTTCTGAAATCACATCGCCGTTAGGCAGCAATTTACCCATAGTGACTTCTCTGTAATTTTTAACTTCGCCGGAAGGCGTAACAACCCCCATAAATTCGCATTTATTATTGATAACAGGGACAAAACCAGCAGTTTCGCCGATTGCTACTCCCGTGTTATCATAAACAATTCCATCGGAATTTACTTTTCCGACCGTTGCCGCTCCCGCGTCTTTTACTAAGCCTCTGTCGTTAACATAGCCTAACAGCACGCCGTCATACCCCAAAGCAATTTGGTTAGCGGAAGCGCGTCCGACAACCGGCATATACGAAGTTACATCATTATAAGACGAAGCAACGCTCATATCCGGCAAAATTTTAGCCATTGGCTTTAGATTCTTATCCAATATTTGATTACCGTCTGCCAACGTTCCTATATCTGTCCCTCGTTCATTAACAGCGTAAACAGCTTTAATATTTCCGCCCAAAACGGCATTTCTTTCATCAATATCTATACCATATTGAGTAATTTTTCCCTGTTGAACGGCTCCTTTATTTAACAATTCACCATTAGGAGAAATTGTAGCAAGCGGGGCTCCTCCCAATCCGAAAACACTTCCCAAAGCCACTGTTGTTCCGTCAATACCGCCTTCAGGATTATAAACATAACCGAAAGGCGAAACTATTCGGCGGTCATCTCCGTTTACAACAACAGAATTAATGCCCGTTACACCTCCGGATTGGTTATTTGCGTTTATTATAACCTGATTGCGCAGCACCGAACCGACAACGCGTCCTGCAGCATTAACAGCGAAATTACCGCGCATTGTTCCCAAAGGAGTGCCTCCCGGAAGTATAACTTGTCCATTTTTTAACGCATGGGCACGGAGTGAACCGCGATAATCAAAGATAGGACCTGAAACAATCTCTTTACCGATTTGTTTTCCTTCCAAATCATAAACAATATTCCAAGGACCTAAGCGTCCAATGATATTTCTGCCTTTGGCAATCTTTCCTTCCGGCATTATACGTCCCAAATATTTTCCGGAATTATCTGACGCCGTTGCGGCAATATCGGCCATAAAACCTATTGTATTGCCGCCGGTGTCGGCAATGCTGCCGTCAACCTGCAAATAGCCTATCAATTTTTCATTATTGATAACTTCACCGTTAAAAGTAACCAAACCTATATAATTTCCGGCAATATCAAAGGCATAGCCAGAACGGACAACACTGCCTATAACTTTTCCTTCATCATTATAAGCAAAGCCGTTTGCATGTATCACACCGATATTTTTACCGTCAAAATCTGTAATTTTTCCGCCAGGGGCTATGCTGCCGACAAAACGGCCGACAGAATCTATTACCATTTTTGAAGAAATCAATCTTCCTTCCAAAGTATAATCATTTCCGGTACGGCGATAAGCATAACCATCAGGAGAAACAAAACCTATCGTCTGTCCCTGCAAATTTGCATACATGCCGTCACCGGTCAAACGCCCCATTGTCTGCCCATCATCGGCATAAATCAACCCCGGAAAAAGTACGGCGCCCAATATGTCAAATTTATCGTCAACTACCAATCCGTTAGGCAGCACTTTACCTATAATTTTTCCTGTAGAAAGACGCACGGTTCCATCATTATTAACTTTGCCAAGCATACGGTTATCATTGCCAATGGCTATTCCCTGAGGAACAACACCACCAATTAAGCGCCCGTCAAAATCGACAATCAAACTGTCTGCCGTAATATTGCCGACAAGTTGATTTTCAAAACTAACAACTTTTCCATCAGGAATTACTTTTCCTATCAAATCACCATTAAAGTCAATAGCTGTAATTTCCTGTGCTTCGGCATAACCTAGGCATGAAAACAAAGCCATTGCGGCAACACTGAAAAATTTAGTGATTTTGAATTTTAAATTCACTGTTAGTTCCTCCGATTTTTAGCAACTTCCTGAAGGGCATATCCTGCAACTCTTTTATCTAAGTTAATAAACGAACCGTTGCTTTTTAGATATCCTATAATTTTGTTTTCAGTATCGATAACAGAACCGTTTGCCGTCAAACGACCAACATATCTGCCCGTATTGCCCAAAACTGTTGCGCCTATTTTATAAATGCGCCCCAAAATTCCGTCATTGCCGTCAACAGCTAAATCTGTCGACAATGTATGTCCGACAACCGCTCCTGTATTGTCTTGAACGGAACCGTCAAAACCTATATATCCGACAACTTTGTCATTGCCGTCAATAACCAGATCGCCGTCAACCACTTCACCTATAAGCTTGCCGGATGTATTTAAGACATTTCCGTCAGGAAGCGTTCTGCCTATTTTTATGTTAAGGACATCATTGACCGAACCATCAGGCGCAACAGTACCGATAACTTTTCCGCTAAAATCAATTACAGCGCCGCGTCTGAGTAAACTCAAATTCTTATCTGTTGAGCCTCCAGGCAGAATTGCCGTAATATTTTTCCCGTTCAAATCAATAATATCCCCCAAAGAATTCATATGCCCTTTATATGTTCCCCAAACATCAAGAACAATTTCTTCAGGAATAACCTCGCCGACAATAACCGATTTGTTATTCAAAACTTTACCGTCAGGCGTACTGCGGCCGACATTTTTGCCATCAAGATCAATAATTTTGCCGTCTGATAAACTATAACCGAGAAAAGCTCCGTCATAGCCGATTGCAGCACCGCGCTTAATAAGACCGCCTCTTAACACGCCTTTGGTATCAAAATAAAAACCTTTTGCATCCAACTTACCCAATCTTTCGCCAAAACGATTGATAACATCGCTGTTATATCCTGCCATACCAACCACTTTTCCTGAAAAATCAGCAACTTGACCGTATGGCGCCTGATGTCCGAGTCTGTGATTGAAAAAGCTCATTCCATCGCCATACATACGACCGGCAGAAACTCCTTTTCCATCATAGACATGCCCATCGGGAAACAGGCGCCCGATTATGTCACCGTTTGAGGCGATTATTGTTGTTTTTCCACGTAAAACAACCCCCATAATCTGTCCGTTTTCATCAATAATGACATTGTTTGCCAATAAACGTCCGGATGATTGACCGCGGATAGGAACCCTTCCGCTCGGATTAACCATATTCAGGAAATTTCCTTCCAAATCAAAAGCATAAGTGTTTTCCAAAACATGTCCTAGGTATGCACCTTTCTTGTCAAACACATCGCCGTATGTTCCAACACAGCCGACTGCCTGACCTTGAGGTGAAAATACCAATCCGTTTTCGGTTACTTTTCCGAGGAAGTTGCCGTCATAAGAAACAGCTATTCCTGAACGGGCAACACCTCCTATAATGTCTCCTTTTTCATTAAGAACGGTACCGTCTGGATTTACACATCCGACATAGCTTCCGTTTTGGCGTACAATACCGTCTGATTCAACATCACCGATTTTTGTACAGCTGTCATCAAAAACTGGACCGGGGACAACGACTTCACCGATATAGCGCCCGCTGTCGTCAGTAATAACACCGTCTGCGTTCACCTTGTAACCGGTTTCTTGATTGGCTTTGCGAACTATACCGTCTTTTTCCAAATAGCCGATGTTTTTACATCCCTGACCGACAACCAAACCACCGCGAACAAGACGAGCTATTATTTTAGACCCGCTCGGATTTTTAACTAAACCATTAGATTGTATACGCCCGACAATTTGTTTTTCATCATTTTCGATAGTGCCGTTTTTGTTTACATTGCCTAAAACTTCCCCTTTTGGGGTAACCGGTATCATTTGTTCCTGTATCAAACGTCCAAGAACCGTCTGCGTACTGTTGATGATATTTCCTTTTTCATCAACATAGCCGATTACATTACCTTCTGTATCAAAAACTTCACCGTCACGGCCGACATACCCTAAAATTTTACTATTTTTATCCAATAAAATTTTTGCAAAACCGCCAACCTCTCCGATTTCATTTCCCTGAGCGTCAATAATTTTCCCAGATGGAACCATTTTACCGATAGCATCGCCGTTAAAGTTTACAACATTACCATTTTCATCGACATAACCCATAACGTTGCCGTCTTTGTCATAAGCCAGTTGGCGCGACATCAGACCTGCCTGTCCTATAACATTGCCGTCTTCATCGATAATTGTTCCATCTTCAAGCATTTTTCCGATAATATTACCGCCAAAATCGCGAACATTGCCGTTTTCATCAACATAACCGATTACATTACCGTCTTTATCATAGGCCAGACGACGACTTTTTCCGCTGTCTACTCTTCCTATAACATTTCCAAAAGCGTCAATTATTGCACCATCGTCTTTTAATGATCCGATTTTTTTGCCGCCATCACCGAAAACATTGCCTTTATTATCGACATAGCCCATAACTTTTCCGTTATTATCATAAGCAAGGCGCAGCCCTTCATTAGCTGAACGGACTTTTCCGACTATATTTCCGTTGTTATCGATAACATTGCCCTTTCCATCGCTTTTTCCGATAATATTACCTTTAAAATCACTAACATTGCCGTTTTTATCAACAAAGCCTATTACTTTGCCATTTTCATCATAGGCCATTTTTTTTCCGGCAACGACACCGATAACTTCACCATTTTTATCTAAAATAGTTCGGTCGGCCTGCATTTTTCCGATAACATTACCTTTAAAATCACTGACATCGCCGTTTTTATCGACAAAACCGATTACTTTGCCATTTTCATCATAGGCCAATTCTTTTCCGGCAGCGACACCGATAATTTCACCATTTTTATCTATAACAGTCCCGTTGGCCTGCATTTTTCCGATATTATTGCCGGTAAAATCGCTGACATTGCCATTTTCGTCAACATAGCCGATTACATTGCCTTCTGTATCATAAGCAAGTCTCTGCCCCGGCGCCATACCTATAACATTTCCGTTTTCATCAACAACAACACCGTCTTCATTAACTGTTCCCAAAGTTTCACCTTTGAAATCACGTGCTGTTCCGTTTTCATCAACATAGCCGACAACATTGCCGTTATTATCATAAACCAAACTGCTTACTTTTGAGCTGGCATCACTTTCTGGAGCTGCACGGCCGATAATATTGCCCTCGCCGTCAATCAACATGCCGTCATCAGCCATAATACCGATTTTCTTACCGCCTTCGCCGATTACATTGCCTTCTCTGTCAACGTATCCTATAACTTTTCCATCATTATCATAAGCCAAAAGATTTCCAGAAGCAGTCAATTCATTACCATTGCTGTCAACAATTGTACCATCTGGACGCGTTCTGCCTATAACAGTGCCATTGAAATTTTTAACAGTACCATCATCCTCGACATAACCGACAACCTGCCCGTCTTTATTTCTGACCAAACGGCGATTAACGCTTTGTGCTGCTATATTTTTATCTGCAATAACGTTACCGTCTTTATCAACGCGTCCGACAATTTCACCATTGGCATCGACAACACTGCCATCGGGCATAACAACGCCGATGATATTTCCGTCTTCATCAACGGCAACTTGTCCGGTCTTAGTTACGTGCCCGATCACATTGCCGGCACTGTCTACAACTTCGCCTTTTTCGTTTAGGCGTCCGATTACATTGCCGTTTAAATCAACCACAGTTCCATCAGGCATAACCCTTCCGATGATATTTCCGTCATCATCGTAAACATACCCCATATCGACAGCATGACCAATTACATTGCCGTCTGTATCAACCACGGTTCCATCAGGCAGCATTCTGCCTATAACATTGCCATTCAAATCAACAACAGAGCCATCCGGATTAACATAACCAATTACATTGCCGTTTTCATCATAAACAAGTTTGCGGTTATTAGCAACGCCGATAATGTTGCCTTCGCCGTCAACAACTAAACCATTTTCATTTACCCGCCCAATCACACTGTTATTAGCATCATAAACATATCCGTCCTCATCGGCATAGCCAATGACCGATCCGTCAGGTCCGACAATTGCACGCTGTTTTGATAAACTCTCTTTGCCATTCGTCCCCGATTTGGCGCCTCCGCCGATTCCTGCCGTATCGCAAAAATTGCAGTCCTCTTTATTAACCGCATTACCATAAACAGGAACTTTTTCAGATTTTGCACTGGCTTGCGTCACATTGCTTTCATGCCAGGCAACAATAAAATTGTTTTGCACATTTCCGGCAACAACAGGCATCCAGCTCATAGTAATGTCGCAGGTTTCTTTACCTCGCAGTATTTTCCCTGTGCATTGGTCGCTATATTCAAAACCATCAAACGGAGCTTCTGCCAATTGAACCGACATAATTGTTATAGATGCTTTCCCGTTTGTGCCTATGGTTAAAACATTCTTTGCATCTGCTCCTATAACAACCTGCCCTAAAGCAACCGGATTAGGAGTTGTGGTTATGGGCGGCACGCCGTCATCAACCGTACTGAATTCTATGCTGTCTTCCACCGGTGCTGTTGTCGTAACATTGAGAGCATCGTCATTATCAGTAAATACAGGCTCACTATATTCTTCAATAGGCTCATCGCTTGAAAATAAAAGATAAAGTCCTAAAATAAAAATTACAAAAGAAGTTATACCAACCGCAAGAATTATGCGGTTGGTTTTTTTAATATAACTTTCAGAATGTGTTAATACTTCTTTACTCATTGGGTCCTAACTACACTGCAAAATACACCGTTTCTTCCCAATTTGCTGCAAACACTGTCACCTTCATCAAGAGTTTTAACCGGTCCGATGCGGAGATGAAACAGCTCTTTACCTTGACCGTCGGCAGGTGCATCTACCGAGAAGAAAGGATCATAATTTTTCAAAATTTTGGCATATTTATCGGAAAGGTTATCCCATAAACTCTCCAAATTTTCAACATTGGCATCTGTTCCAAGTTCTATAGAAATATTGGAATTGGCGCCATCTGTAAATCCTGAACCATAGCGATACTGATTTGACAAACTGCTTGCTGCCGGATCAAATTGCTGAGTATTTTGAATACGGTGCATTTTTGAATAGTCAAAATTTCCGCCATCGGCACCATAGTTTGCCCCCATACCGGCACCATTACCGCCGCGTCCGGAACCATTTCCGTTTCCATTGCCACCGACGTTACCGCTGCCATTGCCGTATTCAGGAACAATAACCTCACTACCGTTCATATTAATGTCAAATTGTCCGGTTGGATAGTTAGCTGCATCGCCTACGGGACCGGCGCTGAAATCAGGATATTCGGCTCCGCCGGCTTTTGCTTTTATGCTTGGAATTTTATCTCCTCTATCCCATTCGTTAGCCGTAATATCATCTGCATAGCTGGCATTATCAAGTCCGGCATCATCGGAACGACGCATCTTCAAACAAACAATTCTTTTTCCGTTGCGCAAAACCATATCCCCAATAGCTTCAACAATAATCAAACGATTATTCGGACCTTTGGTACGAAAACCGACCGGAACTTCCATTCTTTCAACAATCAATGTTACAATCGGGCGCTGATGCATATTCAGTGATTTTGCACCAAGATCAATATAGGTGAAAATATCATCGCGCCAAACACGCTCAGGCGCAATTATAACATCATCTGGATTAGGCACATATACTTCTATGTCAAAGCGAAATTTTGTCGGATCCAACGGAATATTTTCAACCCAACTGTTTTTTTGGTTGCGTTTTGTAAAAGTTGAATCAACTGACTTGCCGCCGGCTCCGTAATATTTTGTAGCGTTAACGCGGCCACCGGAATTTCCGTTTCCCAAATTTCCACTGCCGCTGCCGCCGTTTTCCGCGCCGATAACATCAATATCAACGATTGCATTAGTTAAACGTTCTGTATTTACACCCTCGCTGCGCGCATAAAAAACATAGCGATTTCCTGAGCGTCCGAAAACGATAATATTGGTATCAACACCAACATTAGCGCCTTTACGCGGGTACAGCAACAAAGTGCTGGGGCCGGATATTTGTCCGTCAAATGTGGAATTATCACCGATATAAATATCTTCGATCATTTCCCACTCTGGGAAATTAATCATTGTAATCATGCCTTCGCGAAGACGCAATGGAAGCACCAAATCCGGCGACCAATAATATTTAGAATATGCCGGTTTGGTTTGTCCTTCGCCCAAATTTTGCAGAGGATCCAGCCATGCGCTTTGCATCATTCCTAAAGAATTAAATCCGGCATAACTCATATCCATTGGCTGATATTGCCCCTGCGATTGGTCGGCATTTTGATCCATGCTGCTAATAGTTGCCTGCGCCCAGACTTGACCGGCCATTAGCACGCCCACCAAACCGAAGATATTTGTTTTTATAGATTTTGATAGCATAGCTTTATCCACCTTATTTTACTTTATTATAACTCAAAGAGTAGTTAACGACCGTAAAGCCGACCGGATTTTTCAAACGTTCTTTGAATTTTACGCTTTTATAACGATATACAATTTTCAATGAAGCTGTCCAGTAATTTACTTCCGGAGCTTTAGAATCCGGATACATGTCACGCGTTTCATATTCAACCTGCCATATTCCAGAACCTAATTCATTAACTGTCATAATTCTGACATCTCTAATCATGCGGCGCGTACGAATTAGATCCAATGCTCTGTTTGCAGTGTTTTTAACAAAGTCATCATAAACCGTCGCCGATGACATTTCCTGAATAGCCCCCCCCGGCATCCAGCGAGCTTCCACTTCGGGAATATCACGATTAAATGAACTGCGCATCAAAACATATTGGCGCACAAACACTTCCGTAATGTTTTTTGCCTCAGCTAAATTTTGATTTACCGGCTGAATATTGTAAACCTGTTCTTCTTTATTTTGAAAAGTGACCAAAAACGGTTCTACACGGTACAAAGGGATAACTTGCGCTATTGCTAAAAGCAAAATTATATTACAGCACATACTGATTGCCGTAATAATCGCAAAAGCACGCGCAGTCCACAAATAACGTTTTTCGGCAACATTTGCGACAAAAGCATCTTTAGAAGAAGCCGACTCGCGTTTTGGCGCTGCTCCTGCTAACAGCCTCTGGTTAGTCCTATTAGTTCCGACCGGTGTAGCCATGTTTGAAATTCCTCAATAAAAATCAAATTGTTTCAATAAACCAATCAGGTAAAGTTTGAGGCAATTCGACCTGCATACAGGCACATGGAGATAATTTGAGTTCATCTGTTGCCTTACCGACTTCTACCGGCTCAGGTTCATAATATGAACCGAAAACACCGCAGCCGGACAGCAAGACTATTATTAGAAGTAATACTAACTTTTTTGCCATCAGAATATTCCTTTTTAAACTATAGTTAGTTTGAATTTAGACTCTTTTTTTATAAAAGTCTAACATATTTAGCGATTCAATCGAATTTTAGCCGATTTTATCAGAATTGAACCTCACTCTGATTATATCTTGTAACCGTAAAACCTAAAGGATTTATTAATCGACGCCCAACAAATATGCGTTCAGGTACAAAATAAGATGTTACCGAAGCCGTCCAGTAGCGTGTTCTTAAAACCAAAGCTCCCGTGTCCCCGTTACGATTGCGCTGCGAAACCTCATAAGTTTTAAAATCGACTTTCCAAACCGGACTTTTTTTACCGCCGACTTTTCCTATTGAAATAATTTCAACTTCCTGACTGATTTGATTTTCTACATTATGTTTCCAAACCTTCTGCTGATACTTATCAAATTCGGAATAAATATCATCAGAAGATAAAAAGTTAACAATTCCCCCCGGATACCAACGGCTCATCATCTCAAGCTGATCGTTGATAATAGTATTGCGGTATTGAACGTATTGACGAACAAAAATTTCCATCAGCTTTTCTTTTGAAGCCATATTCATAGCTATAGGCTCATAACGAACCATATCATTGGAATCATTTTGATTTATGATTAAAAACGGTTCAACCGAAACCTGCGGCGCTAACTTAAATAAAGCGAGTGAACTGCTTAAAAAAATCATCAAAGCCAAAGCTGCCGTAAAGATAAACAAGCGCGACAGCCACATATAATAATACATTTTGCTGCTGCGTTTTTCTTTTTCGGCCTGCCCCAAAAAGCGGTATGTTCTACCGCTTTTATCTGTAAGAGCCATTACTTTTGTTGCTTCAAGGATATTTCCTAATCTACTCATTCGCTGCTTTTCTCTTTAATAAGGCATACATATAGGCTGCTCATAATTGTCAATTTCTTTCTGTATAGCAGCATAACCTTCATTGCGCGCTTTTTCAATCACTTTTTGGTTGGTTTCTTCGGTCTTGATACTTTCAGCCAAAGGACCGCCTGCTTGAGTGTTGGCAGACAAGTTTACAAGAGCTTTAGAATCTTGAACCAAAGCTGAATAAGTATTGTCTACTTTATCAAAACGTTCTTTTACGGTAGCATTTGCATGATTAATCGTATCCAATTCAGCTCCAGCTTCGCTGACCAATGTATTTTTACGTTCTTTCAGCTTTTTGACAACATAGTCATAATCGCTGCTTTTTGCCAAATCCAAATCATCTTTAAGCGAAAATCCCATTTGTTCAAACAACTCTTTCAAGCCGGTTTTAATTTCATCCATGCTTGCTTGAATTTCATCAACATTTTTCTTTATTCGGGTTTCTTTATCGACAAAGTGCAAAAAGTCGCCGATTTGGTTTTTAGAGAACATTGCTCTTTGATACATATTGTCCTCTGCGTTCAAATCATATTTTCCGGTCTTTTCCGCATCTTTTTCTTTTGTAATTAAACGTCCGTATCCTTGATGAGGACGCTCATTTATCTGCAAACCACCGGATTTATAGCGCAGGAACATTCCCAATTCGCTGCTGGTAGGATTACTGATTTCACCGCCGGCATTACCAAGAACTGTACTGTCAACATCTGTATCTTTAATGACATAAGTATCAATAAGCTTTGCCACACCCAAAACTCTGTTGACTATCTGCAACTCACGGCAATCAGATAAAGTTTCCAGCGTTTTCTTATTATTCGCTGAATTTTGGGTTTTGGTATCTGTAATTTCATATTTTCCAGCGGACGAAGTATCAATCATATATGTTCCGCTGCGGCACGGCAACAAATTGCCGCGCATAAACGATTTGCCTTCTCCGCCCAAAGTCAACGCTGCCGACAGATCCATTCCGCGTTCTATATAAGCTTTGTCAGAGAGCATCAACTGCCAAACATAAGGTTGTGTTACGCCATAATTCAAAAATGCCGTGCGGCTCAATCGCCCGTCCTGACTCATTTCTATTTTTTTATAGTCAGTCGTATCCAAATGCACCATATCGCGCACTGTCGGATAGTGAGCTGTTAACGGGGCTTTAGGTGCGGTAAAATCTCTTGCCTTAGCAGGAAGTCCGACAAAATATTGCGTATCTGCCTTATCACAAGCATAATTAGAGCAAACTGACTTTGTCAAAGCCGATTTGAAAGCGTCCGTCAGCAGTGAAATTACGCTGTCAGGATTTGCACTTCTAATTCCGATTGTTTTTTGCACGTTATGACTAAAACAGGTTTTAGGCAAATTTTTCATACTTTCAATCAAAGCCGCGTGTTTGGCAACAACTCTAGCATTGTTTGTCTTCAGATAAAGAGCATCATCGGTTTTCATTGCCGACAAATCTTCCTGATGTTTCTCAATCAAAGTTTCAACACAGCCGCGGGCTTTATTTACCAAATCATCAGCCGTGCTTAGCAGGTTTTTCAGACTGCTGTTTTTTAATTTCAGGCTAGAATAGATTGAAACCAATTTATTTGCCGCATCGCCGTCAGACTGGATAGCTGCAATTTTAGCGTCATATTCATTTTCAACGGCTACTATATCTTCCTGATATTTTTGACTGAGAGTTTTTATTTTTTCTTCCGTTGCTGTTTTTTCCTGAGTAAGTTTATCACGTTTCGTTTTGTATTTTGAAACTTCAACGCGTAATTTACCAAGTTTGGTAATTCCTTCGGCTTGTTCGCTTCCGGCTGTTGCCAAAGTTTGTTTTGCCAGCTTCAAAGTGGAAGAAGAAGAATTTGTACCGCGTTCATTCATAGATGTAATGTCTTTTTGCGCGGTTTCTGCCCGTCCTTCATTCAGTTTTACATCTTCATCGACTTTATTAATTTCGGCGGTTGTTGAATTTATCATTGTTGACCAAGCGTCAATTTGTTCATTCAAATCAGCAAGCTTTGCTTCATACGGCGCCAAAGCCGCTGTTTCTTTCTTTTTAATAGCCGTCAAAGCCTCTGCTTTTGCGGCCAAAAGTTTTGTTGTGCTGGAACTTGAAGATGGTGTTTTCTTCAAAGCTGAGCTTATTTGGTTCAAACCACGAGAATTAGCGGCTTTTTCATCGCTTTCACTTTCACTGTTATTCAGAAGTTCCGCTATTTCAAGAGCTGTGTCCCTAAGATCTAACTGATTCAAATAAGCCTTCATATTAGCGTATTTGCCATCAAGATATTGATTGTAGTAACTGCGTTGGTCATTCCACAAAGGATACGGATGAGCAGCTTTACCATATACAGGTTTTTCAGAATATTGATCTTCCACCAAATATTGAGCTGCTTTACGTCCTATCTGCCAATTGAGCAATTCCACTTCACGGATTGAATCTGAAAATTCCTGCGCCTTACTCGGGCTGGCAAACAAATTATCCGTAGATATTTGTGAATTTTGTGCTTCCAGCTGAGCTGAATTTTCTTCCGTTAATGTTTTGCTGTCCTGAGAAAGATCAATGTCTGTTTCGGCAAAAGCATCAACATCTATATCATTTCCGACTGAAGCATTAGCGACCTGAAAAGCTGCAATTGTCCACCCTGACAAACCTTTGCGTCCGTTATAATCGCAAGTATTTTCAGGTTCGTTGTCCTGTCCGAACCATACGCTGTTTGGATTATCATATCTGCGGCCGACATATTTTATAACGCACTGATCGGCATCTTTCACCGCTTCAACAGCTTTGGCGTGCAATTGTCTGAACAAACTATATTGTTTGTACAAATCTTTATACCCCGGCAATTGCTGCAAAGCATTGTGCACTTTAACGGCTTCATTGACAATTTTTTGCGCTTCTGAAATTTTGCTCAATGCAGCAAGCTCATTTTCGCTTCCCTGCAAAAGAGCCGAGGTTTCAGGGGCTTCGGGAACAACAAAAAGATCTGACAGTTTAGCTGCTGTTTTTGCCGCCGCTGTTTCAACTGTTTTTTCAGTCGACTGAGATTTTACGTCGACAGCTTCAGCTTTTTCTGAGCTAATTGTTTTGAGCTCAGCCGTTTTTGCCGATGTCATTTTAGAAGCTGCAGCTTTGACTCTCGGCATTAACTGCGCAAAACCGACCCGAGAATGTCCATATATGAAAGATGTTTTCTTCGTATCTTCACTTGTTGTCTTATCTTCTGTCGGGTATGGAGCCGGATTTACAATTTGCGGCTGGCGAAGCAGTCTGGCGGCATAATATTGATTTCTCATAGCAACCAGCTGTTCTGTAATTTTCAAAATATCGTTAAATTTACGATTGGCAAGATAAGCGCTGTAATTTGTACCGTTTTCATCATCGGCGCCTTCTGAATTGCCTTTACCGGAGAGTGTTTCTTCGCCGAATTGTTCAACATCGGTGCGCAGATTGGCAAGCTGGCTTTCCAATTCGACAATTGCTGTTCTCATTTCAACCAAAGTGTCATAGTAAAACTGCTGCGCTTTCATTTCATAAGCTTTGTTTACCCGCGAGTCTGTACTTGGATATTGCAAAAACAGCTCTGTAAATGCTGTTTGCACAGCGTCCGCCTTGCATATATCTACCGAACTGTTTTCATCAATATCTTTTGAACCGGGGATTTTGCTTATAAGTTTATTTATTTTTCCGGCGTACTTGTCTATTCCTGCTTTAAGTTTGGTCATATTTTCTTTAACAACCGCAACCACACCTTCCTGCACAGCATTAATCTGAGCCACAACAGTCTGCGCGGTGGCTTTTACATCACCGGCAGCATCGAAAGTCACGCCCGCTACCAATTGCGCGCGGGCAGGCTGAGCAAAAAACAAACACGCTGCAAAGACATAAACAGTAAAAGGAATTTTTATATGCTTGTTCATCATCTGTTTTCTCCTTTATTTTTCCGTTTTGTCAGTTGCTGAAGGTGTTGAGGCAGAATTGTTTTCAGCAGGCTTAGCCGAATTACTTTCTGACGGTTTGTTTTCTTTACCTTTTTCGGTTGCCTGTCCGCCGTTTTCAGCCGCTTTTTCTGCTTCGGCCTTAGCCTTTTCAGCCTCTGCCTCCGCTTTTGCCTGTGCTTCTTTTTCTTGCTGAGCATATTCGGCAATTGCTTTTTCGCTTGCCTCAACGGCAGCCTCTGATGGAGCTTCTATCCCCTCTTCAATGGCTTTATCTTCACCGAATTTAGTTGCAGGAGTGGTTTCAACTTCATACTTGTCGGTTTCGGGATTAAACTTATAATTATCAAAATTAAAGTTTGAAATAGATGTGTCCGCATTGATTTTCGAGAATGGACTGAAAGCTAAATCATGGCTGATTTGCAATTTCAAATCCTGTAAAATCAAATCTGTATAGTTAAGCAAAGCCATCATATTAGATTTTTTAATATCAATGGCAGCAACAGATTTAGCCGCAGTCGAACCTTCCATTTCTGCTGATTTTTCTTTTTTCTCAGTGGTTGTTTCATTGTCTTTCAGCAAGCCCGAACGAATGATTGTGTTGCGCTTAATAACTTCGTTTAAATCTGCCCAATACAAAGAGTAGTATACCTCACGATATGCATAAACTATATTGTTTGTAACTTTTGTTTCTTTTTTCGGAGACAGCAAAGACAATGTATCTTTTAGATTTTCCGTTGAGTCATAATTTTTTGCCAGTGCAACCAAACTCTTAATTGGTTTAAATTCCTCCATCAATTTTGCCTTTGAATCATCAAGAGTCGACAAAACCGAATTGCTGTCTTCAACAATTTTATGGATTTTTTGATAAGTTTTGCTGGTTATTTCGGCGCGTTTTTTCTGCAATTCAACAATTTTCTTTGTGTTATTTTTGGCATTTTCCGGATGCGCCAAAGTATCCTTATTCAGCTCTTCAATATTCTTATCAATTTCGGCAATTTTCTTATTGCTTTCGCTGCTTACATTAGCCGCATCTTGCGCTGCTTTATCCTTGGTTTCGGCTTTCTTTTTATCTATTTTTTTGAACTTTGTTGCAAGCGAAGCAATTTTATCGGCATCCAAATTCTTAAAATCAGATATTGATTTTGCATAGTCTAGAGCTTCTTTAGCCCCTTTTCCGTATTGGATGGTTGTTTGAATAAATGTGCTTTGTTCAACTTTTTTATAGGTATTAATTGCCCAGCTTTTTACAGTGGTAAAAGTTTTCTTAATAGAGTTGACAAAGTCGGTTTTAAACGGAGGCAGCATAAAAGCCTCAGCTTTTTGCGGCAGAGAAAAAGCCATCACCGATGCAATTATGGCTGTTAATATCAGTTTTTTCATTTTGCATCTCCTTCTTTATCACTGTCTTCTTCTTCAGCTTTAGCGCTCAAATTTCGAGCCATAAGACGTAATGTAAACTCTTCCATAGAACTTTGCATATCAAGTATGCGGTTCCAGCGGCGGGCTGACTCCATTGCCTCATCGTTTGCCATTTGTAAAGATACGCGCGAATCTTTGCTCTCCGAAGCCTCTTCTTTTTTCTCTTCTTTTTTCTCTTCTTTTTTGCTTTCTTCTATACATTTCTGAATTTTTTCGGTACGGACGGTAAAGGCAAAAGCATAAATACGAGCCAAATCAGTACGGAGGATATTGTCATTGAGTTCTTTTGAGGCTTGATGTGTTGCCACCTGATTTTGATTTGTATAATTCGGCATGGTATCTTTTGAAATTGCTTTTTCAAGCTTTTTCTTGTCTTTGATATTTTGAGCAATAGCCTTAGCCTGTTTCACTACAATCTTGTCAAATCCTGTTACTTTGGCTGCTTTAACTATTCCGCCGATATTTCCTTGTCGGGCAGCATTATAAACCGACTCAACCTTTTCTTCTGTCTGATGAATCGTCTGAACTCTTTTATGAAGCTTTTCAATTTGTGTCATTGAGTTTTCAATGGCTTCCATATCCGCGTTAGCTTGCGGAATATTCAACAACCCGACGCATACGGCCGATATCAGTAATATTTTTTTCATCATTTACCTCCATCGGCTTTTGCACCATCATTTTTATCATCGGTAGTTTTCTCAAGCACATCTTTCGGTGCTTCGCAAATCTGCTTAACACTGCTCAAAATAGTCTGCGCCGAAACCAGCAAAGACATTTTATTTAACAAAATTTGCGTTTGCTCATTTGTCAAAGCAATAACCATTGTATCATCACGGGTATTATTGCTGTCCGCGCCGAGATCTTCCTGTTTATCCAAAGTGTCGCCGTAGTTTGACGACTCATACTTACCTTGAGTTGCTTCCGCCAGCAAAGCAACAACCGTGCTGTAAATCATCGACTGGCAGTCTTTGCGGCTGTTAATAGCGTCATATTGGTTTTTGGCATTATTTTCACTGACTATCTTAGTTGTGCATTCTTTAACCTTTTCGGCGTCCTGCAAATCTTTAATGCTCATACCACAGCGCTGAGCCAAAGGAGAAATAAACGTCCCCTTTGAATCAATGCCGACACCTTTGGTATTGTCTGCAGCCTCATCAGCAAACATCATTTTGCTGCTGAAACTGATTGTACTGCTCGACATTCTTTCAATTTTCATTGCCGGAGCTGTTTTTAAGGTTGGAGCTGCCTTCAAAGTCGGTGAAACTCTGAATTTACGCACGGCTGCTGCCGGCTGCGTTGTGGCAACCGCTTTTTGTTCAGCAACGGAAGAAGATAAATTTTTATTTTCAATAGCCGATTTCACTGCTGATTTTAATGTTGTTTTTGCAGTTGTATTTTCAGTCGCTGAAAGTGTTTTATTCTGAACGGAAATTTTATTTAATTTAGCATTTGCTGTTGCGGACGCAACTGCTTGTTTCAGTTTCAGTCCTCCAAAACGTGTCCTTCCTGTTGTGGCATTTGTTATGGTCGGAGTTGAGATTTTTTCAGCCTCTGCTGCGTCAGGTTGTTCCTCAGCCTGCTCTGTATAAACATCATCCGCTTCACTCGCATCATCTTCAACAATCTTATCCAAATCGGTTTCAACGGCTTTAACATCAAGCTGCTGCAATGGCTGGAGGGCGTCCATCGTCTGCAGCTCTGCTGAAACCGGACTTACCTGCGGAGAAACCGCGAGAGGCTGCTCCAGTGTTGCAGGTGTCGACAGCATTTCCTGTGTTGCCGCTTGCTGATAAGTTTCGTTATTTGCAAGTCCTTCAGCTGTTTCTAACGTAGAAACAGATTCTGCATCATAATCGGAATCATAATCACTATCATAGTCAGCGCCGTATTCTTCGTCTTCACCGTCGCCGCTCTCTTCACCTTCATATTCGCCTTCTTCATCACTATCGTCATAGGAGTCATTTCCGATCTTGCTGTTCACCATATCCATCAAGGCTTGATATTCTTCCTTACGTTTAGCTATTTCACCTTGATATTTATTATAAGTTTCCATTCCTTCGCTAATGCGTTTTTGTGCATTCTGCGCGGTTTCTAAGGCTTTTTTAGCTTTTTCAGGATCAATTCCCAGTTTTCCGGTAAATTTTGCGAGGGTGCCGGCGGAATCTCCTACAATAGCATTAAGATTGCTGCCGTTAGCAATGGTTTCAATACCTTGTTGGATAGCCGTTTGACCTTGCGCCACAATTCCGATTGTGCCCGCAATGTTTCCGGCGTCCATGGTCGGCAGTCCCGCAAAAGCAGGAAACGCGCCGACAACAGTCGCCACGCATGCCAAAACCATATAAAAATACTTGTTTTTAATCATACCACCCTCCTATGAGATTTATCCTCATAGTATATGATAACAAAAAAAAACTATTTTATAAACTTATTTTATGCGGTTTAGGCAAGATTTAAATATTTTGTAACAAAGTTTTCTTCGCCATACTGCTT
>CAVIWQ010000001.1:0-15925 GCA_963646605.1 Bacteroidaceae bacterium | reverse complement strand
GATATGGTCCGAGACCGCTCAAGTTTACATCCAAAATAACCGATTCACCGGTTGCCGGTCTGGAAAGCAAAATTGCATAAGGAAAATCACGGTAAGACTTACCGAATACAAAGTCAATTTCACGCTGATTCAAATTCCAGTTTGCATAATCTTCAGGACGGGCTTGCGGGTTGCGGAAAAAGATAACCGTTTGGCATTGACCGCGAATAACTTCACCGACACCGAGTGAGTCGATAATATTCGGTTGTTGGAAAGCGCACAAATAAGCCTGACGTTTTTTACGTCCTTCTTGCAGACCAATCATAAAATAGTCGCGGAACATCGGGTGTTTAAGCATTGGCGCGGTTTCATCAATCATAATCAAAGATGGAACACCGGTTTCGCCGGTTTCAGATTGAATACGGTGCATGATGTAGCTGATAACCGCCGGCGCCAAAGTATCATCTTCAAAAATGTGCGTAAAGTCGAAGGCCATAAAGCGTTTGCTGTGTAAATCAAGGCTATCATTTTTAGCATTAAAAATTTTGCCGTATTGATCGGGGTTAACCCAACGATACAGTTCGCGGCGCATATTTCCCGTCGGAGAAAAACAGCTTTTATAAAGATTGCTCATAACCCGCTCTTCCGGACGCAGATAGTCAAACGCCGTTGTAATAGCACGGGCAATTTCGCGTTCGGAAAGCGCATCGTCAACCATTGTAATAGATTTCATCCAGCGGCGGAGAAAAGCGCGGTTATTTGGTGTCGGCGCTGTGTCAAACGGGTTAAGCGAAACATTTTTTTCATCGCCGTCAAAGCCGATATAAGCCCCGCCGACGGCTTTGGTAAAAATTTCAGCACCCAAGTGTCTATCAAAGAAGAATACTTTCAAATCTTTGTGACGCATTGCCTGACCGGCCAAAAATGTAAGCAAAGTTGTTTTACCTTGTCCGGTAGGACCGATAATACAACAGTGGGCAACTGCAGCTTCTTCGGAAGAAACGTGAAACTGAAAACGATAGCCTGAACCGGTAGTGGTGCGAAACGTTGTAATAGCCCCCGGACCCCAGTCGCATTTATTAAAACCTTCTGCAGGTTTATCAAACGAAACCGCCGCTGTAACCACACGCGACAAATATCTGTATGTCCGAGGATAAGTGTCATAAGTTGGAAATTGATTGAAAAACGTAGCCTGAGCGACCCAGCCTTCACGCACAGGCGTCACACCGAACAAACGGCAAATACGCTGAACTTCGCTTTCAGCAAAATCTATTTCAGCCTTGCTTTTTCCTTTTAAGACCATAGTCATAGCATATTCAGTGAGCGCTTGATAGTTGGCATCGCTGTCTTCAATCGAGCTCATAGCGTATTGATATTGATCAATCACATCTTGTGAAAAGCTGGTCATGCGCGCCATATTGCGCTGTTGAATCAGCAAAGCTTTAGCTGTCGGACGATAAATAGGCTTAATATTGTGAAGCAAGCTCAACTCGCAATCAATTGCCAGCAAAGAAACAATCATAGATTCATCCATATAATCGCCTGATGAACGAATTCCCATAGTGATGGCCAATGTCTCTCGATCGCCGGATTTAAAACGAATCATTCCGTTTTCACCGGTAAAATGAATCTGGTCGGCAGTTAAAAGCTCATTCAGCTGCGCGCCTTCCGCATTGCCAATTTTAGGGTCGGGAGTCGAAACCGGACTGCATAAGCGGCTGAAGACATGGAACGGACTATCTGTTGCCTTGCTGTCTTCACTTTCCTGCATAGCATGAACACCATATTCGCTCAACGTCGCAAGCAAGGTCTGCGAAGCATAATTCAAATCTTTAAGCGCGTCGGGGCGATCCGGAACCGAAATAACAATGTAATGAGAATTGCTGTAAACCCTGTCCAATGTTGATTGCCAGGTATAGGCAACTTTTTCGAGAATCGGATTGTCAAAAGTATTTTCTATAACGTCTGCGGGAATACGCTCACGCAAAGTTATAACACGCGCCGTAACCTGCAAGTCCGCCAAACTATCAAGCCACGATTTGCGCGCCTCTGCCATAGAAACATTTTTTTCCTCTGTTGCAAAAGCAAGATCAAGGCCTTCAACCTGAAAAACACGCGCAAATGAACCGTTATAACAACGGATAGTCATACCATCAGACATCAATTTATTAAAAGGCAAAAAATCGGCAACCTTTGACTCGTTAGGCTGAGGCAAAATTATACGTCCGAGTTTTGTAATCCATAAACCGGCAAAAGCCGCTGCAGAAATGAATCCGAGCGTTGCAACAATAACTTCTTTGCTGCTTAAACCCTGCACAAAGATGTTAAAAAAATCGAAATCAGGGTGCAAATTTATTCCCCTTTGTTTTATACAGATTGTTAGTTACACGATAAGTTTGCCCAAAGGCTTGAATCATATTAGAAATATGCGGTTCTTTCGTTCCCCATAAAATTATGCCTGAATGAACAATTAAAATTGTGATTACAAAAAGCAACGGGTTTACATCAAAAGCACCGATTGATGTAAACATAACCGGAAACTGCAGTCCTAAATTTAATAGCACCGGCAAAAACGGTCCCCATAATATTTTCGGAGGACTGGCAACAGCTTTTAATATTGGTTCTCTCATAAAAACTCCGCATAATTTTTGATTAATTTTACAAGAAAAGTTTTTGCTTTGCAACAAAAAACCTAGGCAGATCTTTAGAGCAAAAAAATATGCCGCGTTTTGCGGCATATTTTTGTATTTTGCTTCAGGTTTTTAGAACTTTAACCCTTTGCCTTTGAGAATATCCGTTCCCATTCGAGTGCCAGCAGCACCGGTTTCGAAAATATCTCCCGCTGTACCGGTAACTCCTTGACCTTCTTTGGCAACATCATTAATTCCATCTAACGCTGCGCCAACTTTTGCACCCGCAGTACTATTTCTGGCCTCTTCTTGGAGTTGAGCAATTTTCTTGTTATTTGCCTCAACGTTATCCGGATTTTCCTTACTGTCTTTTCTTAACTTTTCAATCTCACTGTTGATTTGATCTTGTTTTTTCTTATCAGTATAGTTTTCTCCGACCGTAGAAGCTGCACTCTGAATATTACCGGTGACATTCTGTACGGAATTAGATACAACGCCTCCGGCATCCATCACAGCACCGCCAGCATCCATAAGGTTAGCTAATTTTTCGCCGAAATTCTTACCCTTTCCGATGTTTTTCACAGCATTTTTAACATTTTTAGCGGCGTTGACACCATTATCAACCGATGTTTTGATATTTTTAGCAGCGCTATAAGCTGAAGAGGCTGTGTTATAAGCTTTTTTACCTTCAGAGGCAACCTTGCTGATACCATCTTTGAATTTCTGCCAGCCTGTACGTGTGTCAACTGTAGTCGCTGATGTCGGAACATTGATTTTTATCGATGATGTATCAATTTTTGTCGGGTCAGAAATAATGCTTCCTATACTCGATTTTTTACCTATGACGGTAACTTCAGGTATAGTTCCGCCATCAGCAGTTCCATTCCCGCTGGTTCCTGTACCGTCGCCGGTAGATTGAGGGCAAGCTCCGGCTGTGCAGCTGCCTTTAACCGTATCATCAGCAGCCGTTCCGTTGCTTGTTGACAAATAGTTTCCGTAACTCAGTTCTTTCAGAGCTGTATTATCACCTGTAAAAAATGTTACAAACGGAGCAATCATCGAAACTAAGAATAAGCTGATACAAATATTTGCCAGATGTTTGAAGCTTATTTTGCCGAAAATAGCAGCAAAAGTAAAAGTGATAAGACCGATACCGCCGACCACATAAATGAGCATACGCAAGTCTCTAAGAGTTGTGGCGACCTTACTCCGCATTTTTTCAAAAATACCGGAAGCCGCTTCCGCATCAGCCACGCTCAGAATAATCACTGCTAAAGATAAAAAGGCTATTAAAGAAATTTTATTTCCAAATTTTGCAAATTTTCTCATAGTAACCTCCTTATTTCAATGTATCCGTAACATTTAAGACATCTGCACCAACCATATATTGGATAATGCCGGAAGTTAACGCAATAACCATCAAACCGATGATAATCGCTCCTAACCATTTCCAGTTAAAGTTGCCGAAAAATCCGCCGACAGCAATCGCAATAATACCAAAGCCGGATACGGCAAATATAATTTCGCGCATTCCCTGGAAGATTTCCCGCCCTTTTGCCGTAAGGTCCGAAAACAATCCACTACCGGCAGCAGCCGCAAAAGAATTGGTTGCAAATAAAATTGAAGAAACGATGAACGCAACCAATGCCAATAAAATTATTTTCTTTAATTTTATGTACAACATCTTCTTTTCCTTTCCCAAAAAACTTTGTTCTGACAGGGGGCTTTCCTATGCCATGGCAGGACTGCCCCCTTTATTTTTCAGATTACATGCTTGAAGCCTGGCTGAATGTATCCTGCAAACCAGCGCTTGTACCAGCAGAGTATTGAACAACTGCGTTAGCGGCAGCCAAAATAGCCAAACCAACAGCCAAACCGGCAAACCATTTCCAGTTAACTTTACCGAAAATAGCCAAGAAAGCTACGGCTACCAAACCAAAACCACCGAGAACGAAGATGATTGACTTTACTTTTTCAAATACGTTTCTTGTTTTGGTCAAAGCAAGTCCCATAACATCATCAGCGGCAGCGTCGCCCATCATAGCAATAGTAACAACAAAAACCATTGCTACCATTGTCCAGATATTTTTCTTAATAAATTGCATAGTTTTTCTCCTAATTAATTAAAAGTACTTTTTATACACTTTTAGAATACCTGATTTTAAGCAAAAATGCCAGCATTATAATAAAACTTCATTTTTCAATAACACATTGTATTTAATATATATTTTCTTCCTGTAACAAAAAATTCATAGTAAGAAAACGGCGTTTTTCAGCAATTTGCGCACATAAAAAATACTCAATTTCAAGAGTCATTATTAATATATATACGGCTGCGGCAACTCCTCTGTAATTATTAAGAAAAGGTAAATAAATACTTGCAAAATTACGGATTTTAATTTATTGTTAACTTTCAGAGGGGTTAAGATTATGAAGAAGACGTTAAAGATATTTTTAACTAGTTTTGCGCTTTCTTCGTTTGCAATTTGGACTGCAGACGAACTATTTCTTTCTGTGTCCCCAAATCAAAATCAATCAATTGAAATTCCACAAAAAAATATTGCACTTTTCTTTCAAAATCAAAGTCAGAATTTTCCGGCTTTAGCTGTTAAAGGCGTGAAAGGGAAAAAATTAGCAACCATTATTCCAACGGTTTCAAAAGAAGATTCTGATATAAATGTTAACGATTATGCGAGTCTTTTTACTTTGCCTAACAACGCTCCCGCCGTTAATATTTCTTCGGTAGAAGATGTTGCTGATATTCCTCTGGAATACGGAGCGCCTAAAAAAATTAAGAAAGACGAGAAAAAAG
The DNA here is from genome assembly GCA_963646605.1 of Bacteroidaceae bacterium. GTDB lineage: Bacteria > Pseudomonadota > Alphaproteobacteria > RF32 > CAG-239 > JAFUYI01. The sequence goes on along the minus strand of CAVIWQ010000001.1, from coordinate 10,504 downwards.
CGAATATTGCAAAAGTAGTTTTACCTGCTAAAAAAACGGTTGCCGAACAAGTTGAAAAACATTCTGATTTAATTAATTTTAAGTCCGATTCTCCAAATGCTGACAGAAAAAATGCATTAGAAAAAGCTGACAATACAAGCCAAAAAGAAGAAATCAAATTAGTCCAGGTTTCTTTACCTACGGTAAACTCGGAAAATAATACTCAAAGTCAAATAAATATGGAGTCGGACAGCGATATTATACCTATTGAAAACGGACAAGCTCCGAAAGAAGAAAAAGTAGAAATCGTAAACAATGCTCCAATGAGTCAAGTTGCTATGGCCGGACAACAAATAACCGTTGACACACTGGCTATTGAACAAAAAGAAGCCGAAGAGCAGCCACAAAAACGTGAATGGCATGCAATGCCGGTAGTTGATAACGATAACCCTTGGGTTGTTGCTAAAGGAAATCAGTATGCAAAAAACAGTAAAATCGTTGAGGACTTTGCCGATATAAGCACTGATGCAGAAATAGAAAATTTATTGGCTCCTGAAAAAATGGAAGAAGAAGGCAAAGAAGTTCAAACTGCTGAAATGGTAAAAAATATATTGATTCCGATTCCCGAAGATATTCTTAATGATAAAAATTTAACACCACAATTGGTTTCGCCTAAAAAATCTGAAATTGAAACTTATGCAGAATCGGATGTTGACGAAAATGAAGACAAAGATGAAGGTTCAACTTTATTAAAAAGCATTACCTCAATATTCAGCGGTTCTTCTGATTCAAAAGACTCTGCTGCAGATGACGATGCGGGTGAAAGCAAAAACAGACGCAAAAAAGGACTTTTTGCCGCATTCAGCGAAGATAAAGCCGCAACCAAAATTCTTCCGGCCGAAATGAAATTAGCATTTCAGCCCGGACGCGCAGAAATTTCGGGTCAGACATTGCGGTGGATACAGGCTTTTGCCAACAAAGCTGCTGAGGATCCCGATGTTATCTTAGAAATAAGAATCGATAAAAACAGCTCTTATGCCTTGCAGCAACGCCGTTTAGACCTTCTTCATACAATTTTAAGCAGTAAGGGTATAGATGGAGAAAAAGTAAATACCGTATTTACATCGCGTGAACCTAATTCCTTTATTATCAGGACATTACGTTTAAGTGATAACAGCCATAGCAGGCCGGTAAAAATAAACCAAAGGAAAAGCGCTAACTACCAGACATGGTAATTTTTGCAAAGTTTCTTGATTATTTTTTTTCAGCTTGTATTATGATAAAAAAATTATGATTAAAAAACAACTTGGGAAACACAAAAAATGAGCTACAAATTTCTTTTATCAGCCGGTTTTTTAGGAGTTCTGTTCGTATCTGGTTGCACCAGCGACAATGGATCCGAATATGATTATTCGGCACCGCAACAGCCGGTTGCAACTGTTAGACAGTCTTGTCCTTCAGCCCAATATCCCGATGCTTACAACGCAAAATGCACTGCGGAAGATGAATTTGTTAATTACACCAAAGTTGCCGCTGATTATCGAGAATTTGGCGAACGTTCGCCGCGTGACCATATGGTTGTAAACGGCGGCGCCGGCAGCAATATGTCTGCAACAATTCCGCCGACGGTTGAAGGTGAAGTTATTGATTATGAAACAGAAGTTGCCGTAACAGATAATGGAAACAGTTCCGATGATGCTGAAATTTTAGCAGAAGAAGAAACGACGGTTGATGAAGAAAACGGATATGCAGCTGATGACCCTGTTGAAGACTGGTTGGCAGAAGAAGGAAAAAGTCTTAAAGGTATTTTAACCGAATGGTGCGATCGTTCAGGTTGGAGATTGGTATGGAATTCGAATCGCAATTACACTCTGACAGCCGGTGCAATGTTCCGCGGACGTTTTGCCGATGTAAGTTCAGCTTTGGTCAGAGCCTTTGCAAGAGCGCGTCCGGCTCCGATTGCCACTTTTTATAAAGGAAACCGCGTCTTGGTAATCGAGACTATGGAGGATGAAAATGCGTATGAATAAATGGATTAAATACAGTTTAGGCTTGGGATTGGCCGCACTTGTAGGAGCTTGTTCTGTTTCTACAAGCATGGATGCCGAACTTGAAAGAGAAGCTGCTGCTACAGCAGAATTGAAAGAAAAGGCCAAAGCTCCGGCGGAAGTTGCTCCTAACGACGTGGTTAGAGTGAAAGAAGATATCTGGCTCGGCGATAAAAGTGAAGTTGAATATGATGGCTCTCCGCTTCCTACTTATTTGGAAGCAAAAGAAGGTATTACTTTAATCAGCAATCGACCGATAACTTTGTTTGAAATCGGAGATATGATTAATAAAATCACCTCTTTGAAAGTAAGATATGCTTCTCATCTGGAAGAAGATTTAATTAAAAATGCCGAAGATAACGAACCTACTCCTGACAGTATGAATGCTCATTGGGCTGCTCCGGGGAAAATGTTGGTTTCATACCGAGGACCTTTAAGCGGATTGCTGGATGAAGTTTCATCTCGTTTTGGTTTGTGGTGGAAATATGAAAAAGGTGAAATTTATTTCTATAAATTTGTAAGCAAAACTTTTGTTTTATATAGCTTGCCGACAAAACAAAGCGTATCCAATGATATCGGCGGTTCATCAACCGACTCCGGCAGCGGCGGTTCGTCTTCTGTGAAATTGTCATCATCAGCAGAATTGGAATTGTGGAAAAGCATTGAAGATTCTATAAAATCAATGATTAGCGAAGATGCAAAATTGTCGCTTGATTCAGCAAACGGTACAATTTCATTAACAGCTACTCCGACAGAAATTAAAAAAGTTGCTCATTACATTAATGAACAGAATGCACGTTTGTCGCGTTTGGTCGCTATCAGTGTTAAAGTATTGCAGGTCAATATTTCCGACTCCGATACATTCGGTCTGGATTTCAAGGCAGCTTTCGATGATGGAGCAACCAGCATTGGTATAGTAAGCGCAAATAATGGTTTGGCCGAAGATATCGCCCAAAACCTGACAATGCAGATTATGCCGGGGAACTGGAATGTAAACACAAGCATTCAGGCTTTGTCAAAGCGTAATACTACAAACTTGATCACCAGTGGTACAGTTACAACAATGAATAACAAACCGGCTCCTATTCAGGTAGTTAAAAAACAGAATTATATTTCGGAAATTACCAAAACAAACAGCGGCGGTGACAGTGACAGCTATGATTTGTCTACCGAAACAGAAGAAATTGAAACCGGTTTTACTATGAGTGTTTTACCGAGAATTTTGGAACACGGCCGTATGATGTTGTCATTTAACTTGACTTTGTCTGATTTGCTTGAACTTCAAAAAGTAGATCTTGGCAGCAACGGCGGTGAATATATTCAAAACCCGATTATTGAATCACGCGGTTTTTCACAAGAAGTTGCCCTTAAATCAGGCGAATCTTTGGTTCTTACCGGTTATGAACGCGTTGAAAACGGTGCTACCAAAACCGGTGTGGGTTCAGCCACAAATTCTCTGTTAGGCGGTTCAGCTGTTGCTGAAAAGACCAGAAGCATGTTGGTTATTATTTTAACTCCGGTTGTGCTTGAGTCTCCGTTGAATCCGGAAACCCGCGTACACAACTAAACTAAGAGGAAACAATAGTGGTAGAAGACGCAAACATAGTAGATGGTAATGATAGCAACCGGACATGGGGTTCAAGCATCTATGTCGATGGTATTGAATATGCCACAAGCCTGTTTTGGCAGTCTTTGCAAAATCAGGATAATCCTCAGCCGGAAGTTATTGAATCTTCACAAGGCGTATTAGAAGGGGCTGACTTATTTTGTATAAAAAAAGGCAAAACTCCGCAATTCGGTATTTGTGTGTCGGGAGACGGATATAAAGCAAATGAATTTGTAGGAGCTCCCACAGTAGCTACCGCGCTTGCGGATCAGCCTTCTTTCATCGCCGTTTTCAAAGTAGATAACGGTTGGTGGTATGTCTGCGTCCGCGATGACGTTATTTTGGCTAACGGCGATATGCTGTATCTGTCGGAAGAAGACGCCAAAAAGCAATTTATGAGCATGTTAATGGTTCCGGACTGGAGACTGAAAATTGCGCCTCCGGAATGGGGAATTGAAGACACTTTATATCCTGATATTGCCGACATTATGCAGCGCGGAAACAGAGTGCGCCTGCAGAAAATCAATGTAAAAGGAAAAATGTTTTACGCAATTGCCGGTGCGGTTGCATTTGTTGCTCTGTATGTAGTATACAAATTGTTTATGATGCTTTTTGAAGCACCGCCGGCTCCCGTAATTGTACCTATTCAGCCTAAAGTAGCGGCTCAGCCAGAAGTTCCGCCGGAACCGAAACCTTGGGAAAATTTGCCGGTACAGGACACAATTATGCAGCGTTGCTATGCCAACACAATGCAATTTATTAAAATTTTGCCTCCAGGGTGGAAAATCGGTCAAATCAATTGTTCGTTGGGCGGTACAAGCTCTTCTTGGACAAGGGAATTCGGACGTATTTCCATTATTGATAAAGCATTAACCGACTCCGGCGTTGATTTTTCGGCTCGATCCATTGCTGCTGACGGCAATGCGGTTATGGCTGCAATTTCTATGGGAGCAATTGACACCGAAAATTCTGAACCCAATAAAAATATGGTTGATTTGAAGAATACTTTGAATGACTTCTTCCAGTCAATCGGGCAGTCTGTGGCTTTGACTGATTATACATATACATCACCGCAGCAGAATGTTTACCGTTCGGTTAAATTTAAATTTTCGTCAGGATACAATCCTCGCGTTTGGAGCAATTTATTAACAAAATTCTCAGGTCTTGAGATGAATACAATACAATACAACCCAGATACTGGGGTTTGGGATTATGAAGGAGCTATCTATGCGTTATAGTTTTAGAAATACATTATGCGGTTTAGCTGTTTTGGCGGCGGCCGGCTTGTTGGCAGATTATGCTTATGCCCAAGGAACTGTCACTTTGCTTGCTGATGATGACGATGATCAAATTAGTTTAGCTCCCGATGCTGGTTCAGTCAGTGATGACATTTCATTAATGGATCACAATATGGATGTTGATGTTTCGCTTCCGGACGCTAATGGCGGTTTGATTTCCCCATCCGGTTCAGTTGCTCAAAACAGCACTCAATCGGATGTTATTCCTATGGACGTTGACAACACTTCACCTGATCAGGTTTCTGTAAACTTTGATGATCCCGATTCGGATTCGGACGGTGATTTGAACATGCAAATTCCAGCAAATCCGCAGCAGCAATCTGCTCCAAATGCGCAGCCGGCCGGCGGTTTGTTAGGCAACAGTGCACAACAGCCAACTCCTGAGGCTATTATTGCTAATGATGCAGTAAACAGCGAACTGTTTAATAAAATGTCCGATTTGGAAAGACAAACAACATTATTAAACTTGGAACTCAAGAAAGAACGCGTCGCCAACGAAGTGGCTGCCGTAAAAGCTCAACGTCAAAAAGCTATTGAAGAAGAAAAAGCCCGTAAAGAAGAAGAAGAGCGCAAAAAAGCTGAATGGCAGAATGAACAAGATCGTTTAATGGTTGAAGAACAGCGCAAATTAAAAGAAGCTGAAATAGCTATGGAAAAATTGCGTCAGGAAAAAGTTGTAAAAGCTTATAAAGAAACTATGTTGGCTTCAACCCAAAAATGGATTAAGAAAAATGCCGAAATTTATGCGGAAATAGCAGAAAAAGACAAGCAAATAAAAGAAATGCTGGCCGACTACAAAAATAAATTAGGCATTTTGCAGCAAAAAGCCGAAGAAACAAAAACCAAAGCGGAAGCTGCTCGTATTAATCATGACAAAAAAGTAGCTAATCTTGAAAGCCAAATTTCGATTTTGAAAACCAGATTGGAAGCCGAAATCGAAAAGGCAAAACAAGCTGCTTTAGCTAGAAGAACTTCACAGAAAAATCCTTTTGCCGGCGCTACATCTGAAGCAGTTGCTCCAGAAAAAGTGAAGTTAAGCAAAGAGTATGCCATCATGGAAATTACCGGTCAAGGTGAAGAATTGGCTGCTAAATTAATTAATGAAGAAGGCGATGTCTTTATGGTTAAAGTCGGAACAACATTACGCAACGGCTATACTGTTGATGAAATCAGCCAAACTTTCCTGAGCGCTGTAAAAGACAACGAAAAAGATTATCTGTATTTCTCTGCCGGCGGTATTTTGGATCGCGAACCGATAAAATCGGATATTACCATTAAAGCGCCGGAATCAGGAGACAATAATGGCGGCAGCTCTCAGAGGGGCCGCAGCAGAAATGTTGCCGTAACTTCGGGTATTCCGAGTTTGGGCAGAGGTATGATTGTAAAATAATCTGAAAAGAAATGGCAGAAGAAGCAAATCAAAAAAAATCCGAATCGTCGGCTGCTCCGGCAGCCGATGCCTCTAAAAAGCCTGTTGATGTAAAGGCTTTTATTGAGGGTTTGTTTGAAAACGGAAATTATCTTTGCACTTTGCCGGGGGCAAAACTTCCTGACGGCACGACATTGAATATCAATGACGAAACGCGCCGTCGCTTAGCTTTGTTTTCCGATGGGCAGTTTTTAGTTTCTTCTGAACACAGATTCGATGGTCCGGTACTGAATTTCCAAACTATTGCTGCTAAAAAAGGGCTGGTAATGCAGCCGCCACGCTACATTACACAAAACGAGCTCAATACAATTTACGCTTTGGGCGAACGCAACAAACCGATTTCGGGCGATGATGTCGATTTGGAACGTTTGCAAATGCAGCAAGACTTTGTAAACATTGTAAAGCGCGCTTCTTCTATGAAAGTATCGGATGTTCACATTGTTGTATCTGATACATGTTCTGAAGTTATATTCCGCACCAATGGTATTATGGTTAAGGAAATGGAATACAGCAAAGATTGGGGCGAGTTATTTGTGCGCGCTGCATTTGCTTCCGCTGATATTTCCGATTCAAACTATGCACAAAATGAATTTCAAGGCGCTCAAAAATTGGGAGCAACACCTTTGCGCGGATCCAAAGGAAAATTAATGCTTCCGCACAATGTGTTAGCGATTCGTTTACAATTCAACCCGATTGCGTTCGGTTCACAATATTTGGTTATGCGTATTTTGTACGCTGATGATAATCCGGACGGAAGTGACGATTTGTCAGCATTGGGCTGCGGTGATTATGAGCAGGATTTATTCTTCCGTTTGCGTTCGGCGCCTGTTGGATTGAATGTTGTGGCTGGTCCTACCGGTTCAGGAAAATCGACTTTGCTGCAGCGTAATATGATTAAGCTGATTAAAGAAAAAAATAATGAAGTTAACCTTTTGACCGTGGAAGACCCTCCTGAATATCCTATTCCGGGGGCAAGGCAAATGCCTGTGACCAACGCTAACACCGAAGAAGAAAAAGCCGAGCAATTTGGTTTGGCATTGAACGCTGCATTGCGTTCTGACCCTGATGTGCTGATGGTTGGTGAAACACGTTCTTTATCTGCGGCAAATCTGGTATTTAAAGGCGCTTTGTCAGGACACTTGGTTTGGACAACACTGCACGCCAACTCTGCGCCGGCTATTGTTACCCGTCTGCGCGATATGGGGGTTCAGTCGTATATGCTCGGCGATCCGGAGTTGCTTAAAGGTTTAGTTTCGCAGCGTCTGTTCCAAAAACTCTGTCCTTATTGCCGTATGCCCGCAAAAGAGCATTTGGACAATCCGGCCGTGAAACGCCTGCGGATTGCTCTGGGCGATTTTGGCTTGGAAAACACTTTCATAAAAGGACCGGGGTGCAAATTCTGCAACGGCCGCGGTATTAAAGGACGTTTGGGCATTCAGGAAATGATTTTGCCTGATGCAACATTTTTACAATTGATGATTGGCGGCGAAACCCGCAAAGCCATTGACTATTGGACCAGCGACCTGAACGGGCGCCCGATGAAAGATGTGGCTTTGGAAAGAATGTTAAAAGGTTTGGTTGGTTTGGATGAAGTTGAACGTTGGTGCGGATTGCTTGACCAACGTCCAGTATACTAAAACAAGCGGAGAGAAAAATGGACGAGAACAAGAGAAGACAATCGGCTTCAAATTTGGCGAAAGCAGCTCAAAAGCTCAATTCAATTGAAATTTATTATGCCAAGATGATTTGCAACATGTCCGGCGCGACCAGATTGAAAATCTACCGCAAATTAGCTTCATTGATGTCTAACCGCTTTTCTTTGATGAACGCTTTGGATATGCTGCACGCCACAATTACAAACGATGGCAAAAACCCGAGCGAGCCTATGGCTATTGCTATTGCGCAATGGGCAAATGCCCTGCAAAATGGTCAGCCGTTTTCTGAAGCTTTACGCGGATGGGCTCCCGATCGTGAACGTTTGATGTTGTCTGTGGGTGATGTTTCGGACTTGGAAAGCGCCATTAGAAACCTTATCCGCGTTACGGAAGGTACAACCAAAATGCTGCGTCCTATCGTCAGTGCCATCAGCTACCCTGCGTTTTTGTTAATGATGGTTACTTTGATTATTTACGGTATCGGTGCCTACATGGTTCCGCCGATGATTGAAGCTGCTCCAAATGTACAATGGACAGGTATTGCAAAAAACTTGGCAGATTTGTCCGCTTGGATTAGAGTTTATTGGCCGATTGCGTTTTCAATTGTGCCGGCTATCGGTATTTTAATTTATGCTACTGTCGGTATTTGGACCGGCCCTGTCCGCGCCTTTTTTGACAATCTGCCGCCTTGGTCTCTGTATAAAGTGTTTGTCGGTATTACATGGCTGTTGGCTATGTCGGCTTTGGTAAAAGGCGGAACGCCGGTTTCGAACGCATTGCGTGCTTTGCGTCGTGATTCCACCCGTTATTTGGCTGAACGTATTGATAAAACTTTGGTTTTCATCAATAACGGTGACAACTTAGGACAAGCGTTATCAAAAACGGGACTTGGCTTTCCTGATCCGGAAATTATCGGCGACTTGAAAATTTATTCCGAAATGGATAACTTTGAAGAAGCGCTTGAAAAATTGGCTAATGACTGGCTTGATGATTCCGCTTATATGATTGAACAAAAAGCCGGAATTTTGAACATGGTTGCCTTGCTTGCCGTTTCAGGCGTTATCGCATGGGCGGTTATGGGTACTTTCGTCATGCAAGACCAAATTACCAGTGCAATGGGAGTGGGCTAAAAATGCTTAACAAACTGAAAGCTTTTGCTCCACAGTTAAAAATTGCGGCAGCGATTGTTATTTTGCTGGCATTGTCACTTGCCTGCTTTATGAAAGCGGGAGGCATGCGTTCAAGCAGCAAGGCCGCGCGCGAGGTTGCTCTTATTGCTCAAGGCGTCCACCAACTTTATGCACATAAAAACAGTTATTGGATGCTTAGTTCCGACAGCCTGAAAAGTAATAATATTTTAATAAATTTCCGTTATAAAAACGGTCAACTGAGAAACGCTTTAGGTAAGCCTGTTTTGGTTGGAAAAGGTGAAAACGGCGATATTGTTATGCCTGGAGACAGAAGTTTTGATATTGTCTACACCGACTTAACAACCAAAGAATGCCTTGATACAGCGGCTTATCAGTATGAACAACACGAAATTTTAGGTCTTTTGCAAATAACAATCATCGGCAAAGAAAAAAGCCAAACATTTGATTGGGGAGCAAAAACCTATAAATTGCCGGTTTCTCGGCATGAAGCTGAAAATTTTTGTTCTGATGGTTCAAAAGTGGTTTGGACATTTGAATAGACGGGCAAAAATACAGCTTGTATATATAAAAAGCTTGTAGTTGTTACAAAACTGTAATATAATATAAGCTGGAATGTGATTATTGAGGAGAAAAAAATGAAAAATTTTAAAAGCGAACAGTCTGGACGTTCCATGGTTGAAATGCTCGGCGTGTTGGCCATCATCGGCGTTCTGTCTGTTGGTGGTATTGCCGGTTATTCAAAAGCTATGGCAAAATTCAAACTGACAAAAGCTATGGATCAGGTTTCCACAACCGTTACTAACATTCGTACTTTGTATTCAGGTCAGCCTAACTACTCTGGTTTGAACACAACAACAGCTATTCGTATGGGTGCTATCGGTGCAGAAATGTTGAATGGTCACCTTACAACTTCAGCAACAGCCGCATACAATGCTTTCAATGGCCGTGTATTTATTTCAGCTGCTACCGGCGGTCAAAGCTTTATCGTCGTATTTACCGGTTTGGGTAAAGAAGCCTGCGTTTCTATGGGTGCTGCCGACTGGGGTTCAGGTTCAGGTTCAGGTTTGGTTTCTGTTGCTGTTTCCGGAACTGCTGTTAGTTCTGAAGTTACAACAATGCCGACAGCTAATGCTGGTACGACCGCTGCTGGTACTCTGCCGCTGGCTCTGGCTACAGCTGCCACAGGCTGCGCCGGCGTCGGTGATACAAACAGTGTTTACTGGAACTACTACTAATCTGTTGACAGATTTAGCATAATAAAAAAAGGCAAAATTTTTTGCCTTTTTTTTATGTTCAATGATAATTGCATATTTATTTAAGTCAGATATAATATTATTT